>DOON01000301.1 GCA_003514865.1 Clostridiales bacterium | reverse complement strand
GGATGTGAATTTGTTGATAAGGTTGAGGATCTGGCAAGAGACAGAGCGAAGAAAATATTCGGTGCGGACCATGCAAATGTACAGCCTCACTCAGGTTCTAATGCAAACTTCGGAGTATATTTTTCGGTTTTAAAACCCGGAGACAAAATACTGGGAATGGACCTTTCCCAAGGTGGTCACCTGACACACGGCAGTCCGGTAAATATGTCAGGCTCATATTTCGATGTCGCTTTTTACGGAGTAAATAAAGAAACTGAAACCATAGACTATGATCAGGTCAGAGAAACAGCAAAGCGTGAGCAGCCAAAGTTGATTGTTGCTGGTGCCAGTGCATATTCAAGGTTTATTGACTTTAAAGCCTTCAGGGAAATCGCAGATGAAGTTGGTGCATATTTCATGGTTGATATGGCTCACATAGCAGGTCTCGTAGCTGCGGGGCTTCATCCGAATCCGGTGGAATATGCGGATTTTGTTACAACAACAACTCACAAGACACTTAGAGGCCCAAGAGGCGGAATGATTTTATGCAAAAGCGAATTTGCCCAGAAAATTGACAAGGCTATATTCCCCGGTATTCAGGGCGGACCTCTGATGCATGTCATAGCCGCGAAAGCCGTGTGCTTCAAGGAAGCAATGGAAGACGGATTTAAAGAATACCAGCAGCAGGTTTTAAAAAATGCCAAGGCATTGTCACAGGAGCTTGCAAACAGAGGATTCAGAATAGTATCTGGGGGAACAGACAACCATTTGATGCTTGTCGATTTGAGAAACAAGAACCTCACAGGTAAGGAAGCCGAAAAAATGCTTGACGAAATACACATTACGACAAACAAGAACACAATACCCTTCGATCCGCAAAGCCCTTTCGTTACCAGCGGCCTGAGAATAGGAACACCGGCAGTGACTACCAGAGGTTTGAAGGAAGCTGAAATGGCAGAGCTTGCTTCAATAATTGATAGTTCCTTGAGCAGAACAGAAGATGAGACTGTATTGAAAAACAGAGTTTTAGAATTAACATCAAAGTTTTAACATAATAGTTTAAGTCAAATACTTAATCATAAACATGGACAGAGTCTAATATATTATATTAGACTCTGTTTTATATTCAAATGCGTATATGTCCTGTTAGGAAAATGTTTTACTCCGAAGACAATAAATGAATTTTGTATTTAAAATAGAGAATGTTGTTTTTATAACACGGAAAATTTTCTTGCAAAACAAGCTTTTGAGTGTTATAATCATTAGAAATTTAGTCAATAAGTGAGGAGANNGGAAAATTATCTTTATTGTTATGCTTATTATTGATTCTATCAATGTTTACTGCATGTGCAAAGGAACAGGGAACAAGCTCCGGAGCAAAGAGTGATGTAATAAAAATAGGTGTTTTCGAACCGCTTACAGGTGAAAACGGCGGAGGAGGACAACAGGAAACAGACGGCATCAGGTATGCAAACAAAATGTATCCTGAAGTTTTAGGCAAGAAAATAGAGCTTGTAATAGTTGATAACAAAAGTGACAAGGCCGAAGCCGCAACAGCGGTATCACGTCTGATCGAAAGTGAAAAGGTTGTTGCCATTATAGGCTCATATGGTTCAGGTGTTTCTATTGCCGCAGGAGATATAATCAAGAACGCAAAGATACCGGCAATGGGTGCTTCCTGTACGAACCCAATGGTTACTCAGGGAAATGACTATTATTTCCGTGCATGCTTCCTTGATCCTTTCCAGGGAAGAGTAATGGCAAACTATGCCGTTCAGAAGGGTGCAAAGACCGCTGCTGTTATTATGCAAAACGGTGATGACTACTCCATAGGTCTTGGTAACTTCTTTATAAATGCTTTTAAAGAATTAACAGGAGACCCTAACAGTATAATCGACGAATCATACTTCCAGACAAATGACACAGACTTCAACGGAATTCTTACAAATATAAAAGCTAAAAAGCCCGACGTAATATTTGCCCCAAGCTCAGCTACAACAGCTCCTCTTATTATAAAACAGGCAAGGGCTCTTGGTATTGACGCTCTCATAATGGGCGGAGACACATGGGAAAATCCTGCCGTTATAGACGTTGCCGGAGCAGATGCCGAAGGTATCGTATTGTCTACATTCTTCGATGAAAGCGACCCTGTAACAGCAGAAGCTAAAAAATTTGTAGAAGGCTACAAGAAAGAGCTTGGAAGCAAAGAGCCTATTATTCCTGCTGTTTCAGCTCTTGGATATGACGCTTATCTGTTGGTGCGCGACGCTATCGAAAGAGCAAACTCTACAGATGGTACCGCAATAAGAGACGCTCTTAACGCTACAAAGGATTATGAAGGTGTAACAGGCTTAATCAATTTCACCAAAGATGGCGATGCAGATAAAAACATGGCTGTTATCAAAACCGTTCAAGGCGGAAAATTTGTTTACATCGACACTGTCACTGTTAAATAAGCAGGAAAGAAATTAAAAACACGAAGGCGGACAGTCGTTCGCCTTTTAAAGTTTATCCTTAGTGGAGGAATACTATGACTTTTCAATCATTTTTACAGCAGCTCGCCAACGGTATTTCACTGGGAAGTTTATATGCTCTTATTGCCATAGGATATACCATGGTATACGGTATACTCAGGCTCATAAACTTCGCGCATGGCGATATATTCATGATGGCAGCTTATTTCATGGTTTTCAGCGTTGTCAACTTCGGTCTTCCATGGTATATAGCTTCAATAATAGTAATTCTGGCAACTGTTGCACTGGGAGTATTGTTAGAAAAAGCAGCATACAGCACGCTACGAGATGCACCCAGAATGTCAATTATGATTTCTGCAATAGGCGCATCATTTCTTTTGGAAAACCTGGCAACATACTTGTTCACAGGAGTCCCTAAAGGATTTCCCAATATTGCAATACTAA
>DOON01000004.1 GCA_003514865.1 Clostridiales bacterium | reverse complement strand
TATTACAAAGCTGTTGAAAAGCTTATCTATTATATCTGCTCTGGTAGCAACCGTGCCAAGTCCCCCGGTTTCTCCTATGGTTTTCTTTAAATCCTTATCTGCATTTTTCATAAATCTCACGGGATTTTCCATGGCAGATAAAAGAGATGCTTCCGTAAATCTGGCAGGAGGCTTTGTTTCCCCCTCAGTTCTTTTTACTGATGCAATGTTGAGTTGCGCATCCTTCTTCAGAGCGCTAAAGTCATTTTCGGCATATTCCTCAAACTCCTCTTCATCCTCATAATCGCCGTATACTTCCTTCCAACCCATGGACAGCGTAACTCTTCCCCTGAAGATAAACCCCTCATCATCCACCGTTCCCTTTATAGATATTTTCTCAAATTCAAAGGGCTTTGAAAGAACTGCAAGAAATCTCTTCACAACTAAATCGTAGATTTTTCTTTCCTTGTCTGTAAAATCCTTTATAAATACAGGCTGCTCCGTGGGAATTATTGCGTGATGGTCGGAGACCCTGTCATTGTTCACAAAATTCTTGCTGCCCTTTATGGGATTTGAACTTATACGAAAACCGATTTTTGAATAGGGACCTACGCTGCACGCTCTTACTCTGTCTCTTAATGTTTCCACAATATCATCAGACAAGTATCTTGAATCCGTCCTTGGGTATGTGAGCACCTTATGGCGTTCATAAAGAGTCTGCATAATTGACAGTGTCTCCTTTGCGGAAAAACCGTATATGTTGCTTGCATCTCTCTGAAGCTCAGTCAAATCATACAATGCCGGAGCAGGAGTTTGCGCCTTGCTCCTCGAAACATCCGCTACCGCTAACTTTTTAGATTGAATGCGCTTTATTATATTATCGCATTTTTCCTTATCGAAGGTTCTTCCGTCACTGTTTTTATCCTGCCACACGAATCTGCAGCCCTGCGCATTTAATTCAATACCGTAAAATTTAACGGGCTTGAAGCCTCGTATTTCATCCTCAAGCGCTGCAATCATTGCAACCGTTGGTGTCTGAACTCTTCCGCATGATAGCTGTGCGTTATATTTCGATGTCAGTGCCCTCGTGGCATTTATTCCAACAATCCAGTCTGCCTCTGAACGTGCCACAGCCGATTTATAGAGATTTTCGTACAGCTTACCGTCCTTAAGGTTTTTAAATCCTTCTGTAATAGCTTTATCCGTCACAGAAGAAATCCACAATCTCTTTATAGGTTTTTTAACCTCTGCCTTTTCAATTATCCATCTTGCAACCAGCTCGCCCTCTCTTCCCGCGTCTGTTGCTATTACTATTTCCGTGACATCCTTCACCTGAATAAGGCTTTTTACAACACCGAACTGCTTACCTGTTTTTTTTAAGACTTCTGTCTTCATGGACTTGGGTATTATGGGGAGATCCTCTAACTCCCACTTAGCATACCTTGAATCGTAGCTTTCAGGATCAGCAAGGGTCACAAGATGACCAAGAGCCCAGGTTACAATATATTCCTTTCCCTCCACATATCCATTTTCACTTTTATTGCATTTTAAAACTTTTCCTATATCCTTCCCTACGGAAGGTTTCTCAGCCAATACTAAAATCATTTCATCTTCCTTTACTCTTAGTTATTATGCAGCATATAATCCAAACCACAGGATGCTACACTTTCTCTGTTGACTCACAGCACATAAGTAACTGCTGTTTTATCATTTGACATATTTACATCAGAATTTGTCAAGCTGTTCCCAGTTTTATCCGTTTTTCAATATTTGATTGTTTATTTTCATACATTAACTCATCAATATATTTCTGAAATTCTTCTACTGTCATATGTGCATTGTAATCATACACTGCATAACCCATACTAAATCCAAGACTATAAGGTTGATTACTGGATTCATTGAATATTTCAACAGCTGCTTTTATTCTATCAACAATTATCTCTAAATCATTTATATTGTGTGTTTCAAGTACAATATAAAATTCATCTCCACCATACCTAGCGATAAAATCATTAGACCTTACACAACTATTCAATATTTTAGCGGATATCTGTAATGCAACATCTCCCATATCATGACCAAAATTATCATTTATACATTTAAAATTATTCAAATCTATCATAATAGCTGAAAAGGTTTTAGAGCTAGAACTAGAAAAAACCTTTTTCTCCATATATTCATCCAGCTTCCTGCGATTATTGACCCCGGTTAAATAGTCAATGTTCATGCTATGATTTTGAATATTCAAGAATACAATCAATAATGAAAGAACTACACTATTTAACATAATTGATATTCCATAAATAATTATCTGCAGAACCACACCTATAAATGGTGGAATTGCAAAAAAAACAAGAGAATAATAATATTTTTTAGCTATTATCTTTCGATTTATTACAATAGTAGCAAATGCTGAAACAATTAAAACAACAGTGAAAGAAAAAGATATATAAAAAAGAGGACCTCTATGGTAGATATTTTGAGAATCAATGTAATAATACCACCCAAAAAATTGTGTCAATACAACCATAGCAAGATTTATGATATTGATAGTCAAAAGCAGATAAATAAGTTTAGTCTTTTTATCTTCTGGAAAAACTTGATAATGAACATATAATAACCAAAGAGATGGCAAAATCGGATTCAATATAAATATCAATAGATTTCCAATATAATTAAAAATCGGGTAAACCGCATTTGACATTCCATCAAATCTACTAAATATATCAACAATGAGCATCAATATAGTAACTTGTAACATCATCAAATAAAGTTTATATCGGCATGATCCCTTTTCATTATTTTTAAAAGAATGAAATCCTATAATTATAAGAATAGCTATAGAATAAACATTTATTATACCATTGCTTTGCAAATTCAAACAATACCACTCCAATTTTATATTCTAGTAACAGTTTAACTCAATCATATTATCAAAGCAATAAAATTATCTATATAAATATCATCTTAATTATTACAACTGCCAAAGATGGGATTATGCTTAAGTCCATGCATAACGGTCATAATATCAGATTTCAAATCCTTAGGAAGCAAAAAAGAAACCTTCACGGTTTCAATTTTATTATATAGAATTATTCCTCGAACTCTTCGTCTTCCTTTTTTCTGTTGTTTTCTGTCTTTATGTGCTCAAGCTTCGTCACGGATACCTCATAAGCTGTCTTGGTTTCATAGCTTTCATTTTCATTCTTTTTCTGGTACCTTCTGCTTTGTATTCTTCCCCACAGCTTCACATGGTCCCCGACCTCCAATTTNNTCATATCAATATCGTTAATTAACCTTTCGGATATTATAACAGGCAGCAAATCCTTGGTGTCGCTCAATCTTGGCACTTCAAGAAAAAATTCATAAAATTTTTCCCCGAACACTTCGTGACTGAAACTCAAATTACCGTATATTCTACCAACTATCCTTATGTAATTTGACTGCATCTGTTTATCGTTCATATATATTTCTTCCCCCTATAATGTATTATATATACCATGTTATTCATTATATTTTCATATATGACATGAGCCTCAAAAATTATGTACACTTTTATGGACTAAATATATTGAAGTTTAATTTTGTATGTTATATAATAGCTTGACAATATTGGTAGGTAAGAAATGAAAGGACGGTAACACGTTTTATGAAATTAGGTATAGTAGGACTTCCAAACGTAGGCAAAAGCACATTGTTCAATGCAATAACTTCAGCGGGTGCAGAATCCGCAAATTATCCGTTTTGCACAATTGAGCCTAATATAGGTGTTGTGGAGGTTCCCGATAAAAGATTAGACTTTTTAACTAAAATGAGCAATTCAGGAAAGACAGTTCCTGCAGTGATAGAATTTTTTGACATTGCCGGCCTTGTAAAGGGAGCCAGCAAGGGTGAGGGTCTGGGAAACAAATTTCTGTCACATATAAGAGAGGTTGAAGCAGTTGTACATGTAGTGAGATGCTTCGACGATGAAAATGTAATACACGTTGAAAGCACTGTTGATCCTAAAAGAGATATAGAAATAATTGAGCTGGAGCTTGTTCTCGCGGACCTTGAGGTTATGAGCAAGAGAATGGAAAGGCTCACTAAAATAGTTAAAAATGATAAATCCCTCCAGCCTGAACTGGAATTAGTTCAGAAAATAGTGGCTGCACTGGAAAATGAAAAACAGGCAAGATTCCTTGATTATACAGAAGAAGAGCTGAAGCTTCTGAAGACATTTAACCTGATTACGGCAAAGCAAGTACTGTATGCCGCAAATGTTGACGAAAATTACATTGCAGATCCCTCAACAAACAATTATGTCAAAGAGGTTGAAAAGCACGCTGCTCAGGATAATTCCGAAGTTATAGTCGTTTGCGGAAAAATCGAAGAAGAAGTTTCTGTTCTTGAAGATGAGGAAAAGAAAGAATTTCTTCAGGAGCTTGGACTTGAGGAATCAGGCCTTGATAAGCTCATAAGGTCAAGCTACAAACTCTTAGGCCTCATAAGCTTCTTTACCACAGGTCCCATGGAATCAAGAGCGTGGACAATTATTAAAGGAACAAAGGCACCTCAGGCCGCAGGCAAAATTCACTCCGATATTGAGAGAGGCTTCATCCGTGCCGAGGTAACAGCCTACAAGGATGCTTCTGAATGCGGAACAATGCAGGCAGCAAAAGAAAAAGGCCTCATGCGCCTTGAAGGAAAAGAATATGTAATGGAAGACGGAGATATTGTTCTCTTCAGATTCAACGTTTAATTTTAATGACCCTTGCACAAAGCAAGGGTCATTTTTTACATACTAATCTCTTCCCTAAGTTTATTGAAATCATTAAATGGCATCGAACAGTTTTTAAGATCGGAAGAGCGT
>DOON01000145.1 GCA_003514865.1 Clostridiales bacterium | reverse complement strand
TTTCTAAGAGAGGCAGCTCTCTTTAGTACGATAAAAGCGGTACAGGCTCGCTTTTAAAACGCTCATGAAATAAGTGCCCTTCTTTGTCATATTTTTTGTTATACCCAAATACATAACTGCCGCATATTCTTCTCACTACTGTTTCTAACGGCTCTTTGCCTTCCTTTATTAGTAGATGTAAGTAGTTTTTTACGAATACTATCAACAAGCAAATTGTGTATCTTTATTTTTTCCAAAGAATAAATCAATCTGTCAAGGGGAACTATAATTTTTAAAGGAGGTTTTTCATATGAGCAAAGGAAATGGCAGATTCAGAAAAAATAGCATGGGAAATGGGATGGATAAGTTTCACGGAGCATGCAACGGCATCAACTCAGATAAAAAAATAGATCCTAACGATTACAATTCGCTTCAAGACGTTCCTGATTCAGATATCATTTCAGGAAACATTAATAGAAGCAATAAGGACAAAGGATTTAAAAGCAAATTAAAATAACATAATCATGACCACCGGCTCGCCGGTGGTTTGCTATTGCTCTATAAGGACATGGTACCGACTATGATTTCCCATCAGACAATAAGCATATAATTTATATTCACAAATATCTTATACCATTACGAGGGGACAGGGTTGTTGTCATCCAATTTTCCGCATCTGCAAATACCATTATATGCATTAATTCCAATAAACAAATTTCTTTTATCAAAATTATTTTTTATCAATCTGCTCAAGAGGGCAGTGATGATATTTATCAACTATTTTTATCAGCTCAATTGCTAATTTAAAATTATTCCTCTGCTAATTCCTATAACCTTTCAATTTGCCTTATTGAAGNNAATTTATTGACAGAAAACGTTTTTTACTTTATAATCCATAGGTAACTAAAAATTCAGATGAAGTGAAAGAGAGAGTTTTCAAAAAGCATTTGCTTTGCGAAAGGCCGATGAAGCAATCTGAATTCGCCGAAATTCGGAGAATCTTTCAGGCAAAAAGATCTTTCACTAATGAATCTCTGGAAAGAGTCCTGCATTTATTGCAGTAACACCGTAGGGGTAACGCTTTCAGGTTAAAATACAGAGGACACACAGGCATATTTTTTTGATATGCCCGGTGTGTCCTTTTTGTATGAGCTACGCTCTGAGCTTCAACCAGAGCAAAATTTTAAGGAGGACTTATTAATGGATAATGAACAAAGACAATTAAAGAAAAATTTAGGAATTTCCACCGCGATGGCAATTGTTGTTGGATCTGTAATTGGCTCGGGAGTATTTTTTAAACCCCAGGCTATTTACACTGCAACCGGAGGAGCCCCAGGACTCGGCATTCTGGCATGGATTATCACAGGTATTGTTAGTATTGCAGCGGCACTTACTTTTGCGGAGGTTGCCGTTATTTTCCCAAGAACCGGCGGCATGGTAGCTTATATGGAAGAAATTTACGGTCCTAAAACAGGTTTTTTAACCGGGTGGATGCAAACGATTCTGTTTTATCCCGCCATGGTGGCAGCACTTGCAGTAATCGCTTCACAACAATTTGCACTTTTTATAGGAGAAGGATTTACAGTTCCTGTGGCAATAGCAATTATTATAATAATAGTTGTCTTGAACAATATGGGTTCTATTGTAGGAGGAGGAGTGCAGATTGTTTCAACTGTCGGAAAACTTATTCCTCTGGCAATGATAATGATTTTTGGTTTTATTAAAGGTTCCGGGGACAATGCTATTTTTTCACCTATTATAGGTGAAGGGCTGAATCCGGCGGTAGTTCTTGGTCAGCTTATGATTGCCATATTGTTTGCCTTTGAAGGCTGGACAAATGTGGGTGCCATAGCCGGAGAAATGAAAAATCCCGGCAGGGACCTGCCTAAAGCAATCGTAGGCGGTGTGTCAATTATAATGGTGGTATACCTTATAATCAACATTGCGTATCTTCGTGTTCTTCCTGCACATGAGTTGGCAAATTTAGTTGCTCCTGCTTCAGCTGTTGCAATAAAGCTTTTTGGAGATGTAGGCGGAAAAATTATTACAATAGGAATTTTGGTTTCCGTGTTCGGAGCATGCAACGGTTTTGTTCTCTCAGGCTCGCGTGTGGCATACTTTCTTGCGAATGAAAACATGCTGCCTGGAAGCAAGGTGCTTGCAAAGCTTAACAAGGCGAGAGTTCCGTCAAATTCTATTCTTTTAATCGGAATATTAGGCTCACTATTTGCAATATCAGGTCAATTTAATTTATTGANNTGACTGATTTGGCTGTATTTTCCTGCTGGATTTTTTATACCCTGACATTCATCGGTGTAATGAAGCTGAGAAAGACACATCCCAATATAGAGAGAAATTACAAGGTACCATTTTACCCGGTAATTCCCTTGGTAGCTGTAGCAAGCGGAGTGTATGTTGTTTTAAACCAGCTTTTATTTTCAGGCTCACGTGCAACAATGCTTTCAATAGGCAGTATTGCAGTGACTTTAGTTGGTCTGCCCATATATACATATATACAAAAAAAGAAATAAATAAGAGTGTAAGGGCTGTTGTACTAAGAAATTAGTGTAACGTCCCTTTTTATTGTCAAAAAACAAAATCCGAGCTTCGAAAAGTCCGGAAACAATTGGAACGCCTGTATAAAGATAACCGGCAGAGCAGGATGCCCGCACATAATTGTTTACAAAGTAACAAAAGTAATATAAAATATACTTGATTTGTATTATTATATTACTTTTTAATTGGGTGATTATCTATGGATACTTTAACCATAAGATTTTTTGGTATACCATCAATAACATTAGAAAATAAACGTATCGATTTTCATTATTTAAAGGCTGAGTGTATTTTCTATCTTCTTCTTTATGAAAAGGAAGCATCCAGAGCTGCTCTCAGTTCATTGATGTGGGGTGGTATGGATGAAGTTGCAGCCAAGAAAAATTTAAGAAATGCAATTTATACTATCAGAAAGCAAACGTTTGACGATATTATAATTTCACCTAAAAGAGCAGTGTTAGAATTAAATAACGACTATGAGATAGTTTCGGATGCGGATTTTATCAATAACTTTGATCCATGTAATGATGTGGAAAGCAAGGATATTGAAGAGTTTGTTAATTGTTGTCAAGGAGACTTTTTAGAAGAATTAAAATTGAAATCTGACTTGGAATTTGTAGAATGGATTGACATAATAAATACAAGATTAAAGGGCTTATACATAAATAAGTTGAAAACCTTGTCAAATAAATTGCTAAAAAATAAAGATTACTATTATGCTGAAATGTGTTGCAGAAAATTAATTGAGTTGGAAGAGTATGATGAAATCGGCTATACATATTTAATGATAATATTTTCAGAACAAAACAAGCACAGGGAAGCTATTGATATCTATAACACTTTAGTAGAAAAATTATTTAATGATTTATCAGTAAAAACTTCTAGGGAAACCGATGAAGCTTATGAAATGGTTATCAAAAATTTAAAATCAAAGTCTGAGAGCAAGACCATTGGTTTTTATGGTAGGGATACAGAAAAAAAGAAACTTCAAGATAGTATTTTTCATTTTATTGGGAATAAACAATTCAAATCTTTCATCGTAAGTGGTGAAGACGGTATTGGAAAAAGTCTTTTGCTAAATGACATTGTAAAGGAATTAGATTTAAATATTCTACTTATTAAGATAAGTTGCTATGAATACGAAACTAATTTTATCTTTAAGTTTTGGGACAAGGTATTTCAACAAATTTCAAGTATAATAAAAGAAAAGAAATTTGATATACCTAACAATTTATTAAATATAATAAGCAAACTATTTCCAACTTTAGATATTGATTTTAAAGAGGAACTAAGTTATTATGGCTTTAAAAATTCGGATATCTCTGAGCAGGCAATTTTTGATTTATTTGGTCTGTTAAGCAATAAACTAAAGATAATATTCATCGTTGATGATCTAAATAATGTGGATAAAGCCAGTCTTGAACTTTTGTATAAGACCATTCTGGCAAACAGGTTCAAGATAATGCTCATAGCAACAACAAGAGAAGAAAGTGGAAAGATTGATGATAAATTATATAATTTACTTAAATTTAATAATATTATAGAAAGTATTCACTTGAGTAGATTTAATAAAAAGGAAACAGAAGACTTTGTCAATACAATGATGCCAGAAGCAGTTTGGCATATTGATTATATATATTCAGAAAGTGAAGGAAATCCACTTTTTATAACGGAGATATTAAACAATTTAAGGAATGGAAACACTGATACAAATATCAGCAATAAGATAGACATATTGATTCAGGGAAGATTATTGAATCTATCAAATGAGGCAAACAAACTTCTAAGCCTATGTTCACTGTTCCAAGATATATTTTTAGTAGATATGCTGACAAGAATAACGGATATGAGGGGGATTGAATTAATCGATTTGATAGATGAACTCCTTACGAAAGAAATACTCAGAGAAGAAACAGATATAAACGGCAAATTGGGACTTACCTTTACCCACAGGAAAATAAGGGAACACATATACAAGAATATTAGCAATTCTAAGAGAATAATCCTTCATTCAAAGATTGCTGAGTATTATGAAGATGAGTTGCTACGCAACAATAAAATAAATAGAACATTATATCCCGAGATGATTTACCATTNNGTCGACCAATAAATGCAAATATTTTAAATATAAAATCAGATGGCTTGAAGAAATCTTGAATTTTAAGCATGAAATTTTTCCTGTTGCTGAAGCCACTAATAATGTTGGGCTTATTGAATATTATCTGGATGAGAATTCCTTAGAAAAAGAATTTTTGAATCTAAAAGAAATTTATGATGACTTAAATTGCGATATATGTAAAAATTGCATAGAGGAAGAGATTTTATATTTATATTTGTACGGAAGATTTAATTAGAATATAGGAAATGCAAAAGATGGTCTTAATTTATTAAATAAGGCAATCTGCTTGTCCGAAGAAAATGAATATTATGAGCATGCATATAACGGATATCTGCAATTGGCCCATTACTATGTAAACATAAGTAAT
>DOON01000224.1 GCA_003514865.1 Clostridiales bacterium | reverse complement strand
GAGAAATTCAAATACTTATTAGAAACAGGGGTGGTTAAATAATGACATTTGTAACTTCAATGATGACTACAAAGGAGTTATCAGATGACGATATTGAGAAAACTGTGAAAATTATTACAAGCAAATTTAATAACACCGTAAAAATATCTAAGTATAACTATGATGATCGTCAATACTACGAAGTTGATATTGACTTACTTGATGTAGATTTTTCAAAAGAGAGTATATACCATGATATCAATAAGTTGATTTCGGCATATGAGGAAATAATGGATGCAGTGTCTCTTGAGATTGACTTCATCGCAGCTAATGATGACACGGATACCGAAATATTGAGGTATGAAAATAACGCAAATGATATTAAAGATTTTGGGTTATTTGTGACTAATCGCAACATACCCAATATTCGACCATACTACTCTTCTAAAATTTGTAACGCTTATGTCAATCTAACACACGTAAGTTTTGGTGCATATTTTTAAGGACATGGGGAAGATTAATTCGTCCTGAAAAAGTAATATAGGCTGACAATGGTGACAAAGGGACGAGGAAGTTGACACATGATATGCTCCCCTTATGGGACAGTTGAAATAATAAAAACTGTGGAGATGTCAAGATTTTTTGGACACAAAGTTCAGTTGATTTTGGAGGACATAGGGGACGGTTCTCACAGGCTATTCCAACTTCCAATGATAAAGCCATAATAGTAAACATGGGAAAATGGGTAATAAAAGTAGAAGAAAACTTTAGAGTGCTAAGGTTTTCTTCTACTACTCACAACAACAAAGACATACGACCTGTTAGGAAGCGTTATGATTTAGAAACTCTATATAGTATTGTAAGCACCTCTACAGGAAGAATTCAATTGATACCAGTACAATAATACTGCATAAGTTTGCCAACTACTTTGGTGATTAAGGGAAGAGGGTAGCGTTCATGTTGATGAAAGTAAGAAAAATAATTAATGAATTTGATCCATTAGGTTTATTACCTTATGCTCCACCAGATGAGTATGAAGGAGAGATTAGGGGAATCATATTGTTTCTAGAAGATAATAAAGGGTGTGATTTAGCTGTATTAGCAAATCAAATCTTTGAAACTTTCAAGAGAACACTCGGTGTCGATGCTTTTAGAAAATCAATTGAGGATTGTCGTCAAGTAGCTTATAAGATTTTGAGTAGATGATAATTGAATCAAAAATTTTGAAAGGGAGCGGTTAGGCAACCTGACATACGAAACATCACAGGGAAACAAGAGCGTAGACTACAAGGAGTTTATAGATATGAGCGAGAAATCAGAAGAATTTTTTAGAGTTATGCTTAATTTCTTACCTTCATCAAAGAGTGAGTACAGGAAATCAATTGAATATAATGGTGAGATTTTAGAAACTGTCATAATCGAAGACGTCTTTATGCCTGAAATTATTAAGCTATTAAGTGAGGATACAAATATTAAGTTATTAAAACATATTTTTGATTACTTTGAGGAAGTTTCTAATTACGAAGATGACTATTTGTTAAACATCTTTTCAATTACGGTACTTGAAATGTTAGGTAATGATAAAACGATTTTGGGAATAGCACAAAAATATATGGGACCTAAAACTATGCAACTGCAAGTTAAGGCGGACAGAGATTTGGGTAGGATTCAATAACCCTACAGCCATCGAAACATCACCTACAAACGATTGGAAATAGTACTGCTTATAAAAATAAAAAGGCAATTGCCTTAGATGTGGCACTTAATAAAACATAAAAGCATGCAAATTCACGCGCCAGAAGCCAGATAAATAAGAATTGTGCTAGTCGGACAAATGAAATTCAGAACCTCGTTCTACCCAATTTTCTAACCATGTACCACTTTCGAAAATCAAATTACCATTTTTGATTGAAAATATATACTCTTCTTCCTCGCTTACAGTGAGAATCAGTTTTTTATCCGTAACAAAATATTTACCAGTCGGAGCAAAGTTTAAATATGGAGGGCCTAGTAGTATAAATTTATTATCGTCTTGCAACTTTAANNTCTGATTGTTTGAACATGCCGAAAGCATGATTATCAATATAAGAGTAATTATTATAAATACAATTTTATTTTTCACGTGCTATTCCTCCTTGAATATTGTCGCCTGTCATCTGGTAGATGAAGTAATACATTACAATTATACCACAACACCTCCGCAATTCCAGCATAACTTCGAGCCAATTTTATACGCTTACTTCGCTGTGTATGTACACTCTGCATTATGTTATTATTATAATATTGAAGATTTTGACACGAACCGCCTGGCATGGTATAATTTGAAATAAATAGCTAATATTGTAGATTGTTTTGTAGTGTGATAAAATTCAATATTTAAAGGAGAAACGAATGAATATTAATGTATAAATATGTAAAAATATCGAAAATTTTTTAATTTAAAGTTTTTACATAAAACCGGTATATTTCAATGAAAATTTTCGCCTAAAATAAACTTTNNAGCATTTTTGCATAATTATTTCCTTTGCTTTGATGTACGACTCATGTTATGCAGCAATACAGGTGTTGCTACAAGCTTCTATATACTATATAGCATAAATTACGGATTTTAACGGATATATAATGGATTAAATTCTATTTTCATGCATTTATGCCTATTTCCCTGTTTCTGATAAATTATTATAGAAACAGATGTATAATCATCACTGCACAGGGGGGGGACACAGGATAATGTGGATGAGTGGAGAATAACCACATATACCCACAACAGACTTGCTAAGGGAAGTCAATCCGGCTTCCCTTGAGTCGCATTTTATGAAAATTGTGTCATAAGTAAATAAAGATATTTTATTCCGCTCTACAACTTGGAATTTATCACATTTTATTATGTTAATTTGGGTAATCTATCACTTTTTCAAAGAGCAAATTGTCTATCCACTTGTCACCATGCAAATAATATTGATTATACCTTCCAATAAATTGAAAACCATTTTTTATAAGTACAATCTGAGAACCAATATTCTGAGGTGATGTCCCAGCTTCAATTCTGTGAAGTTTATGGATCTGATTCGCCTGTCTTAATATAAGTTTTACAGCACAGGTAGCATACCCCTTGCCTTGATATGCTTCACCAATTCGGTATCCTAACTCAGCCTTTTTAAACGGTTCTTGTATAATATCCGTAAGATTCACTCTTCCAACAATATTTCCATATTGGTCAATCACTAAGTACATATATAGTAATCCTTTGTCTTGTTCATAAACTAATTCCTTTACAATTTGTTCAAAGGATTCATATTGGTAATATGCATCAACCCTTGCTAACCCAATATTTTGAAAATACTCTCGATTTTCTTTTTCAAACGCAAACAACTCGTTTGTATCCATTTGTGTTAAAAGTTTTATTTTAATTGGTTCCATAACTCAACTCTCCTTCATTAAATATAAATAATCTCCACGATAAAACTACAAATTATTATTTATCAGGCTATTTTAAATATGTCACATAAATCTACGATTATGTACTAATTACAGTTAATGGCATAATTATAACATTATTTCATGATAATGTATATGTTTATGCAAATATCGGCTTTCTCTCTAAATTCTATGGGTTTTTGTATAAGCGTGTGCTACATTACATTGAATCATAAAATTCTTTCAAAGAAAAAATCAAATAGCCAGTAAGGCTTTTATCTAGGGCCGAAAGAGGGACGGGGATGTTGACACAATGTGACGACCTCGTCCTTTTGTTAAACGGCTCATAAAGCTATTGGCTTAAAAAGAAGATTACACTACCTTAATTTGGGGTATATCATACTTCATTAAGGAGAGTGAAAAATGAGTAGGAGATATTTAAATAAGCTTGAAAACTATGCGGAGCAATTAAGATTATCTTTTGATGAAGGAACTTTATATATTTTTGGAAAGTTCAATGGTTACATAGTACTTTTAGAGCCAATGAAAAATTATTATAATTTGAAGCTTTCTATCAAGCATAGAGGAGAAATGTCGGATCCAAAATTAATAAAGCAAGTGATGTATGAGTCAAAGGATATTAGAAGCTACACGGTAAAGGGATATCAAGTAAATTATATTTTAAATGCCGGAATTACAGGGAAAAAGGCTGCAGAGAAATTACAGAGGTCGATGAAAGTAATTACAGACTTTTTAAAAGTCAACGGCTTTGAAGATTGCTGCCAAAGCTGCGGGACTCAAGAAGCCGAAATTGGAATATATAAGGTGGAAGGCATTCCGATGATCTTGTGTGAAGATTGTTTTAAAAAACGTTACGAAGAACACTCCGCAAACGAATATATGCAGAATCAGAAAGAAGAAAATATAGTTGCCGGCTCAGTAGGAGCATTGTTAGGTTCCTTTGTAGGTGTACTCGCCATTGTTCTTCTTGGGCAAATGGGATACGTTGCCGCATTATCGGGCATTATTATGGCTGTTTGTTCATTAAAGGGGTATGAGATTCTTGGTGGTCGATTAAGTAATAAGGGCATTATCGGCAGTGTGATTTTAATGATATTAATGGTATATGTGGGTAATCGCTTAGATTGGTCTGTTTCAGTTGCTAATTATGCTGGAATAGATATTCCATACGCTTTTCAGATACTGCCGTCGCTATTCGCAGAGGGATATCTCGATTCGTCTGATTATTATATAAATCTTGTTATGGTTTATCTGTTCACAGCAGTTGGAGCAGCACCTACAATCAGTAATATTTTGCGTAATAGAAAATTAGAAGGTGAAAGCTACAAAATGAATTTCTAAATTAAAAATAAAATAGCAGCAATTTTCTTTTTAATCAGAAAATTGCTGCTATTTATTTGGTTTTTCAAATTCCATTTTTGTTGGAATCACCTCTTTCGTCAACATTTATCTATATTATCAACCTGTTAATCTAANNTTATCAATTACTGCAACTTCGTGCTTTTCCTATAGAAAGCCCTCGTACAATACTCTTGCAGTGTGTCTCCAAATTACTTATAGATTTTGTGTTTCTGTAAGATTTTAGTCTAACTTAAGTTGTATTAAAGATATACCCTTCAATTTTAACTTTAAACACAAAAAAATAAAAAATTTAAAGTTTAAAGGTAGATGTCGGAAAAGGCTGCAATATATCTACAATGAACTTGATATGGCAGCCAATATCAACTATAATGGAAGAAAATAGGATATGTCGGTACGAATTAATTAAATGCGTAGTGACGGGAGTGTTTCGGAGGGATAGAGCTATGATACAACATTTTGCATTTAGCTTGCTTTTTACAGCTGTATTTTTAAAGATATTTATTGACAAGCTGTCTGAGACAAGGTTTTTCAAAAGAGCGGAAAATATAGAAAGCAATAAGAAATCTTGTATACAGGAGCTGCATAAACATAAGGCTGCCACGCCGACAATGGGCGGTATTGCTATCAATCTGACATTGTTTGTTTCTACTATAATTTACAGTATCTCAACAGGCAGAATAATATGGACTAATATTTTTTTATTGCTATTCGGTCTGATGGGGTTTATTGATGATTATATCAAGGTTAAGAAAAAGAGGGATGGTGTAACCCCGAAAGAAAAGTTAGCCGGACTTATAATTATAGGCATAATTACGACTGTATATTTAATTGTTTCCGGACGGATAGATACTCAGATTATATTCCCGTTTATAAGTACTTCCATAGAAATAAATATGTATCTATATGGTGCTTTGATGGTTTTTCTGATTGTTTTGTCAAGCAATAGTGTCAATATTACAGACGGAGTCGACGGGCT
>DOON01000302.1:2913-3121 GCA_003514865.1 Clostridiales bacterium | reverse complement strand
TAATAAAAAATTAAAAAAATAAAACAGGAGGGAACAAAATGGAATTAACATTGGGAAGCTGGGCGTTAATTAAGACGTCGCCGTCGCTGCTGGCATTGCTGCCGCTTTTGGCATACTTGGTTATGGTGTTCAGAAACAAGTCCAATTTATCGGGCCTGGTGGTTGGAGTTGTTGTGGGAGCAATATTGACAGGACAAAATATTCCTAG
>DOON01000302.1:0-2894 GCA_003514865.1 Clostridiales bacterium | reverse complement strand
AAAAATTTTCAATGCTGCGCTTGGTTCATTTTTAGGAACCATCGGTATCATCATTATGTTTGGAAGCGGACTGGGATACTTGATGAACAAGGCAAGGGTAAGTCATACAATGGTTTATTGGATAGTCAAGCAAATAGGCGTTAACAACGAGAAAAAAGGTATGCTGGCAATTATAATATCGTCGGTTGTTATTTGCGGATTGCTGGGAACATTGGCAGGAGGGAATGCGGTTATAGCTCCTGTAATAATTCCGTTGGTCGCTGCCGTAGGGCTGACACCAAGTGCTGTGGCTTCTCTGCTCAGGGTGTCCGGTGAGGTTGGGCTGATAGTGGGTCCGCTCACGGGGGTTACCATAGCCACCATGGGAGTTACAGGACTATCATATGGAAGCCTCATGCTTTGGGCTGTAATACCATTCAGTTTGGTATGGCTTGGGGCAACATGGTTTGCGGTGTTAAGGATGCAGAAAAAATATAAGGGAAAAGAAGTTTATGAAATAACCGATGATATGATTGATATCAACAGCATTGTAATTAAAAAGGAAGAGAAGGCAGCAACGCTTNNCTGTTTATTATTTCCTTTGTTTTACTGGTTGCATACGGAATTATTACGAAGCAGGGTACGGCATATGCAATTGCAGTTATGCTTGTTTTATCCGCAGTAATAGCTATAAGCAGCAGGATGGCGATTGATGAGGCGGTTGAAGAATTTGTAGACGGTGCTTCTAAAATGACAGGCATGTTCCTTGTATTCATATTTTTTGAGGCAATGTTCAGCATGATAAACCTGGGCGGTGGATTTGAGGCTCTGGGTAACCTGCTTACAACCATGGTTTCCGGCGGAGGAAAGGCTATAGTATTGATTATTGCCTCACTGGTAGGCGGATTCGGTATTGAGGCAGCTGCTGTTGCGGAAATACAAATAGTGCATGAAATGTTTATTGATTTGGTAAACAGTGTTAATTTGCCTATGGAAATTTGGGCTACGGCAATACTTGCAGCTACAAGAATAACAGGCTCAGTGTATCCGACAGCAAACCTGGCAGGTCAGCTTGGCATAGCAAGATGCGATAACATGAAGGAAGTTATGAAGGCAAGCTGGATAGGTGCGGCGGCGCTGTGGATATGGGTTATTGCATGGGCCTTCATTGGACCGATGATTGCAGGCTAAATGCCATTCTTTTACCGTCTGTATTGTGCTCGCGAGCAATCGTTCACAAAAAGGCTTGTAATTATATTTTTTTAGGATATAATATAGTAAGCACATTTATAGTAGGTGAAAAAATGGAAACTAAAGAAATTCTGGTAACTGAAGAAGGATATAAGGAGCTCGAAAACGAGCTTGAATACAGAAAAACAAAGCTGAGATATGAAATATCCGAGAGAATAAAGGGAGCGCTGAAGGAAGGCGACCTGAGCGAAAATGCTGAATATCACGAATCAAAAGAAGAGCAGAATAAAAATGAGTCAAGAATAATCGTTCTTGAACATACAATTAAGCATGCAAAGATTGTTAAGCACAATGAGAAAAATAAAGATATGGTTCAAATAGGAAGCAAGGTTAAGCTTAAGGACCTTGAATTTGATGAAGTTCTTGACTACAGCATAGTTGGGGCAACGGAAGCCGACCCTGTGGCAGGAAAGATATCAAATTTATCACCTCTCGGCTCTGAACTTTTAGGAAAGAAAAAGGGCACAAAGGTACATGTAACATCCCCCGGCGGTGTTGTAGAATACGAAATTCTTGAAGTAAATTAAAGAAAGATTAAGCTTTGTAGTTTATAATTACAAAGCTTATTTAATGCTTGAAGAAAATATATATTAATTGTATAATACATTGATTGGAATTAGAAAAGGGGACAAAATGAGTGATTTAATCAAAAAAGAGGTTAAGAAAACCAGTATTGGCGGTCAGGCCTTAATTGAAGGGATTATGATGAAGGGTCCTGACAAAATCGCTACTGCGGTGAGAAAGCCAGACGGCGAAATTGAAATAAAGGAAAGTGAAATAAAGCAGATTTTTAAACATAAATTTTTCAAACTTCCAATAATAAGAGGAAGCTTTGTTCTTATTGATTCACTGGCGAATGGCGTGAAAGAACTTATGTATTCGGCAGAGTTCTATGGAGAGGATTACGAAGAGGATGCTATAGACAAGTTTTTGAAAAAGGTGTTTAAAGATAAGGCAGATACCGCAATAATTTATGCTTCGGTAATTATTGCGCTGTTGTTCTCGGTGGGCATATTTATTTTAGGTCCGACACTGCTGACAAATATTTTGAAAAATGTCGTGAAGAACACATTTATGCTGAATCTGATTGAAGGCGTAATAAGGGTTCTGTTGTTTGTGGGATATGTGTACATAGTATCCAAGCTCGATGATATCAAGAGAGTCTTTATGTATCACGGAGCCGANNAGGAGCTGACTGTGGAGAATGTAAGAAAATATTCCACACTGCACCCAAGATGCGGAACAAGCTTCATGATTAATGTAATGCTCATAAGCATACTGATATTTTCATTTTTCGAATGGCCTAATCCATTTGTAAGACTTGCAATAAGGCTTGCAATGCTTCCTGTTATTGCGGGATTGTCATATGAACTGAACAAGTACGTAGGCGGATGTGAGGGCGAAAATATATTTACAAGGATAATTACCTATCCGGGTTTTCAGATTCAAAAAATAACAACCAAGGAACCGGATGATTCTATGATAGAAATTGCAATAGCTGCAATGGAAAGAGTTATACCTCAAAACGGAGAAGATGATACATGGTAACAATTGAAAAATTGTTGACGGAAGGAACAAAAATTATAGAGCAGAGGGAATACAACAATCCCTTTCTTGATGCGCAGATAATCCTTGCCTATTTACTCCATAAGGACAGGATTTAT
>DOON01000069.1:6027-6334 GCA_003514865.1 Clostridiales bacterium | reverse complement strand
ACTTCCTTGATATCTTTTCCCAGCTCTGTGTTTGCAGGCAGAATCGCAATTCCGTCTCTTGCTTCCTTAGGAATGACCTTGTCATCAAAGCCCAGCTCCTCATATGAGCACATCATTCCGTAAGAAGGTAGCCCTCTGAAGTTTGTTTTCTTTATTTTAAGCCCGTTAGGCAGAACTGCTCCCTCCAGACATACGGGAACTATATCTCCCTCTTTGACATTCTTTGCGCCGGTAATTATCTGCACATTTTCACCCTTGTTTATGTCAACCTGGGTTACCACCAGCTTGTCAGCATTGGGATGTCTTG
>DOON01000069.1:0-5880 GCA_003514865.1 Clostridiales bacterium | reverse complement strand
GTGAGTTCAACAATTTTTCCCGTCACAACATTGATTACTTCCTTTGTATAGTCGATTACCGCATCCACATGAGAGCCCGTAAGCGTCAGTTTATCGGACAATGTTTTATCATCCGTATTAATTTCAACATATTGTTTCATCCATTTAATAGGTACTAACATTTCAACCTCCTAAAATTGTTTCAAGAATCTGACATCATTTTCAAACAACAGCCTGATATTAGGAATACCGTATTTAACCATTGTAACTCTGTCTATACCCATACCGAAAGCATATCCGGAATACACCTCAGGGTCAATGCCGCAGTTTTTCAACACGTTGGGATGAACCATACCGCATCCTAAAAGCTCCATGCTCCATCCTGTTCCGTGGCTGGTGGGGCAGCCCTTGCCCATGCATACGTGGCAGGAAACATCAACCTCCGCACTTGGCTCCGTAAACGGGAAGTTATGAGGTCTGAACCTTGTTTTCATGCTGCTTCCGAACAGTTCCTTAACAAACTGGTCAATGGAATCTTTAAGGTTTGCCAATGTAACTCCCTTATCAACAACCAGGCACTCCATCTGGTGGAACATAGGAGAGTGTGTGTCATCTACATCGTCAAATCTGAAGGTTCTTCCTGTAGATACCATTCTTATGGGAAGCTTTCCTTCCTTCATAACCCTGATTTGCACAGGTGATGTCTGTGTTCTGAGCACCAGGTCATCCGAAACATAGAATGTATCTGAACGGTCTCTTCAGGGATGGTCGTATGGTGCGTTCAGGTCATCAAAGTTGTTACCCACCGTTTCAATTTCAGGACCGCTGACTACGTCGTAGCCCATGCGCATAAACACGCTCTCCAGCTCTTCCTTCACCTGAATAAGCGGATGTCTTCTTCCCATTTCGGGAATTCTGCCTGGCATGGTTATATCAATAATTTCAGATTTAGCATTTTTCTGATTTTCTCTTGCTGTAATTTCTTCCTTTATTGCCTTTATCTCTTCCTCAATCATAACACGAATNNCCCATTTCAGGTCTTTCTTCTTCCGACAGCGACCCCATTGATCTCAATATCAATGTGAGCTCTCCCTTTTTACCTAAATATTGAACTCTTATCTTTTCAATATCCGCGTTGCCGCTGCATTCCTTCAGCTGATTCAACGCTTCTTCTTTTAATTTTAACAGCTGCTCTTTCATAAATACTCCTTATAAATAATATAAACTCCGCCTCTTATAGTAAGAGGCGGAGTCCGCGGTACCACTCTTGTTCACTTCCGTTTCCGGAAGTCTCGTTTATTTTTAATGGTATAAACCATGCAGGACTACTTCTTTTCACCCCGCAAGCTCCAAAGTGAAGGTTCGGTATAAATGTTTAAAATCATTTTCAGCCGTGATGATTTTTCTCTGGAAAACATGGTCTCATACCTACTGTACTTTTTCATTGCCTAATATTCATTTAACATGGATAGTTCCACTTAATCATTAATGGCTAAATTATATCAAAATGTTCTTTTTATTACAACAACTTTTTTCTCATTTCATAAATACTTATTCCGGCAGCAATAGATGCATTCAGCGACTCTGCCCTCCCGGGCATTTTTATTGTTATTTTCATATGAGAATTATCTGCTATTTCCCGGGAAACACCCTGCCCCTCATTGCCTATTACAACGCATATTTTTTCTGATTTTTCCATATCCTCAAATGTATAATTAGATTCAACAACGGTTGAAATAATCTTAAAGCCTGTATTCTTTAATTCATCCAGCATATTTTCGTCCGAATCGGAATATATAAAGTCAACTCTAAATATGGCTCCCGCGGAAGCTCTCACAACCTTTGGGTTATACACATCTGCACAGCCCTTATTCAAAATGATTGNNAGGTCACACATTATTGCAAAGCTGTAGCTTCCTGTTCCATAAGATAAGCTTCTCTTTTTCACCACAGCCAGCACCCCCTGTGCATTTACAGTATCAGCAGCACCATCAAACACATCGTCCTGACATATTACGACTTCCGTCCCGTTCTCAATTGCACGCTTGTACAAACTTGCGACATCGCCTCTTTGCAGTGAATTTTCGCTGAAAAGAAGGAGTGTCAAATCCGCATTTTCCTTTATTGATTCATCCACAAATTTTATGCCTTCAACAACAAATGCCTTTTCTTCATCTCTGCCTTTTTTGGTATTCAATGAACGGATATATTTAATTTTGCTGTTTGTCTTGCTTTTGATTATTTCCATAACAACCCTCTCATTATCAGGATTATTTTAAATCTGTTATTATTTTAAGATTTTTATTGCTTCCAAGAATAACAACTACATCATCTTCGTTGACAATCGTATCAAACAGGGGAACAATGTTGATTTTGTCGCCTGTTTTTATGGCTATGACTGTCATTCCATGCTGTCTTGAAAGGTTGAGTTCACTCAGTGTTTTGCCTTTCCACTCTTCAAGAGCCAGAGTCTCGATAATGCTGTAATCAGGTGAAAATTCGATTACGTCCAGTATATTCGGAGTAACAAGACCGTAAGCAACACGCATACCCATGTCTCTTTCGGGATATATTATCTTATCAGCCCCTATTTCGCTGAGCACCCTGCCGTGTGTTTCATTTGCTGCCTTTGCAATAACAACGGGAACTCCGGCTTCCTTAGCAATCAGTGTGGCCATTATGGATGCCTGCACATCGGATCCTATGGCAATTATTGCCACGTCAAAATTTCTTAGTCCCAGTGTTCGGAAGGATGCTTCATCGATGGCATCCATTTGCACCGCATGGGCTACATGTTCAGATATATCTTTTATAATATCAGCATTCTGGTCAACAACCATTATATCATGTCCGAGCTTTGTCAATGTCTTTGCGGCAGAAGAACCGAATCTTCCGCATCCTATTACTATTATCTGTTTCATGCTTCCTCCTCTATCCTATGATTATTTTTCCTTCAGGATAGGTATAATTTCCTATATTTTTATTCTGTTTCAGAAATGCGTATGCCACAGTCATCGGACCAACCCTTCCTATGAACATAAGAGCTGACAGAATTATTTTTCCCGCATTACTCAAAAACGGAGTTAATCCTCTGCTCAGTCCCACCGTGGCAAAAGCAGACACGGTTTCATACAGGATATCAAGATAATCATAGCCTGATGCTTCTTCGGTTATTGCAAGTATTATGGATACAGCCAGCACCAGCACCAGAGAAATCAGCAGGATTGCAGCCGCCTTTATTGTTGTTTCAGGCAATATTCTTCTTCCAAAAATCTCAAAATCTCTTTTACCCTTAACTAAACCGTAGAAGGATACAACCAGCACAGCAAAGGTTGTCGTCTTTATTCCTCCGGCTGTAGATGCAGGAGAGCCTCCTATAAACATAAGCACAACAGTTATGGCCACCGTGGCCATCCTCAGATTCTCAAGAGGTACCGAGTAGTATCCGGCTGTTCTCGGGTTTACTGCCTGGAATATGGATGCGTTGATTTTTGCTGACATATCCAATCCTCCCATCGTTCCGGGGTTATTGTGCTCCAAAGAGTACATAATCACCGTTCCTCCGATTAACAAAACAGAGGTCATGATTATGACTAGTTTTGAATGCAAAGTCAGCATACGGAAGTTTTTGCTGGCATATATATGNNCAAAGTAACCAATTCCTCCTGTTACTATAAGCCCGCAAACAGCTAATGTAATTATGGGATTGCCTACATAGTTTACCATGCTGTCACCCACCAAGTCAAATCCCGCATTGCAGAAGGATGATATTGCATGGAATAATGAGAAGCCTATTCCTTTTATGACTCCGTAGTCTTTTATAAATACGGTTGAAAAAAGCAGAGCTCCGGCAAATTCTACCCCAAAGGTATAGAGGAGTATATTCTTAGTCAGCCTTACAACTCCCTGAAGCTCATCAACGTTTCTTTCTTCCATTAAAAACACCCTCGTTTTAAGGGATATTCTTTTACCTATGAAAAACGAAATCATAGCCGTCATGGTCATTAGTCCAAGTCCGCCTATTTGAATCAACATTATTATTACTACTTTTCCGAACAGCGTCCAATGAGCTGCAGTATTTACCACCACAAGCCCCGTTACGCATGTGGCTGATGCAGCTGTAAAAACAGCGTTGATAAACCCGACGCTCTCTCCGTTCTGCGACGCAAACGGAAGATTGAGCAGTATTGCACCTATTAAAATGATGACTGCAAAGCCAAAGAAAAATACAAGGTACGGATTTTTCTTGATTTCATTAATTTTTTTCTCAATATATTTCATAATTTTCCTCTAAACACAGCGTGCACAAATTACATTAATTTATGCACAATAAAAGACTGCAATAATTTACAGTCTTATAAGGGCTCTTAATTTACTTTTACTTGCTCTACAAGGCTTGTGAATCCTGCTGGATCATATATTGCCATTTCAGAAAGCATCTTTCTGTTTACTTCGATGTTGTTTTGCTTTAACAGATTTATAAATTTGCTGTATGACAATCCATTTTGTCTTGCCGCAGCGTTAATTCTTGCTATCCAAAGCTGTCTGAATTCTCTTTTTCTTAACTTTCTTTTTTGCAACTGAAAAACCAAAAGACCCTAAGGAGCCTGATTTGCTCCTTTATATAATTTGCTCTTTGCTCCGTAGTATCCTTTAGCAAGTTTCAATACTTTTCTATGGTTTTTCTTAGCATTTACAGCTCTTTTTACTCTTGCCATTTAATTTTCCTCCTGATTATGTTACATATTAGTATGGTAATAGTTTGCCTATTCTTTCTGCATCAGCACTTGACACCATCGTGCTCTTTCTTAAGTTTCTTATTGATTTAGAAGCCTTTTTTCCTGTAAAGTGATTCTTTCCGGATTTTGCTCTTTTTATTTGACCGCTTCCGGTTTTAGTAAATCTTTTTGCTGCTGATCTGTTAGTTTTTAATTTTGGCATAACAGTTCCTCCTTAAAGTTATTTTTTGGGAGTCAAAAACATAATCATGTTCTTGCCCTCTACTACTGGCTGCTTATCTATAACAGAATGTTCCGATGTCAATTCAGCAAACTGCATCAGCACTTCCCTACCTGCATCCATGTGACCAAGCTCTCTTCCCCTGAAACGAATAGCAACTTTTACTCTGTCTCCGTCCTCAAGGAATTTGCTTGCATTTTTTGCCTTAACTGCTAAGTCATGCTCCTCAATATTTGGAGTCATTCTTATTTCTTTTACTGTAATAACTTTTTGTTTTTTCTTAGATTCTTTTTCCTTCTTAGCCTGGGCATACTTGTACTTGCCATAGTTCATAATTCTGCATACCGGTGGTTCTGCAGTTGGCGACACATTAACTAAGTCCAGTTTTTTGCTCTCGGCAATTTTTAAAGCCTCTTTAGTGTTTATTACTCCTAGCTGGCTTCCATCAGAGTCAATGACTCTTACTTCCTTTTCACGAATTTGCTCGTTAATTTGAAGTTCTTTTATAACTTACACCTCCAATGATTACTGATTACTATATGCTTTTTTATCAATTTTACAATAAAAAAGACAGCCATATCACCGCTATCTTTAAATAATACAAATCATTGCATTTATTTACTAACCTTACTAACAGTACGAAACGCCGTAAGGTGAGAAGCGGTTACTTCTTCTTGAACATATATAGTATATACACGCTAACATTAAATGTCAACAATTATTTTTTTATTATGTTATAACTTTTTCTGTTATGGTAAAGATAAATCTATCAAAACTATAATCAATATCTGAGGAGGTAAAATGAAAAACAAATTTTTTTATTTAGCAGCATCCTTTATCGTATATAATATTATTATTATAATAATATCAAATAAATATCCGCTGTCAATACTGTTTTTCGTCCCCCTGCTTTTTTATGCGGTTATTGCAGTAAAGCTGCTT
>DOON01000278.1:7887-8154 GCA_003514865.1 Clostridiales bacterium | reverse complement strand
AATACCTTCCTCAGCTGAAGCAGCTTTCTGCATAACTTCGATTGCATCAGGCTTATTTTTTTCAATTGCTATGTAGCCTTTCTCAACTCCTAAAACCTTCATTATCGCTTTAACACCTGTTATAACCTGTTCAGGTTTTTCAAGCATAATTCTGTGGTCAGCAGTCAAATAAGGCTCGCATTCAGCACCATTAACTAATAACACGTCAATTGGCTTGTCCTGCGGAGGACTTAACTTAACATGTGTCGGGAATGTTGCTCCTCCCAT
>DOON01000278.1:0-7773 GCA_003514865.1 Clostridiales bacterium | reverse complement strand
TTCTACCTTTCCTTTTGGCTGAACAGATTCATGCACTTCAAACTTGCCGTCAGACTCAATTACTATACAGTTAATTTTGGCTCCGCCGGGAACAAAGTGATTTTCAATTTTTTTTACCGTTCCGGATACGCTTGAATGTACCGGTACAGACATAAAGGCTTTTGATTCGCCTATTTTTTGTCCAACTTTAACTGTATCACCCACAGCTACTAATGGATCGCAGGGTGCTCCTATGTGCTGTGAAAGCGGTATAACGACAACCTTAGGATCAACTGCATTCTCAATTGGCACATTTTGTGTTAGCGTCTTGTTTGTAGGTGGATGAACTCCGCCCTTAAATGTAAACAATTTTGTGCTCATATTTTCACCTCTTGTTTTAATTGTTTTATATAACACATTATATAAAAGTTATTTAATAATCAAACATATCGATTATAACAGATAACACTAAACTTTTAAACACCTTTTTTAATTATTTTTCAAAATTTTATAATTTATTATAACAACACAAATATTGACCTCATATTCCAAACCCTATGATTTTGTTAAAAATTTGATATACTTTGCAGATTTTCATTTACATAATCACGAATCCACAGCAGTGTTACATTATCTCTTAAGTCGTCTGTTTCCAACACTTCTTTCATATATGACGTACTGATTTCAAAATTGCCTTCATCGGTTATATGGCTGTATAAAAATTCACAATTATCCAGTGAATTTATTATTGTCATAATTGTATCCCCCATGTTTCCTAATGGTGCACGGTCAATATTATCTCTTTCAAAGAAGCAATTGACTGTCGTACCCTCCCCAAGTTCTGATTCTATCTTCAAAAAACCGTTGCATCTTTCACAACTTTCCTTAAGCATTGGCAATCCAAGTCCTACCTTTCTCGTAGTCCTGNNTGGTATAAAAAGGATCTGTAACAAGCTTTGCCATTTCCTCCGTCATACCTATTCCGTCATCCTTTATGATAATTTTCAACATGTTATTTTTTATGCTATCCTCTATAAATAATTGAATTTGTGCAGCCTTTGCTTTAATGCTGTTCATCACAATATCCAATATATGCATTGAGATTTCCTTCATTTTATTCTCCCTGACTCAAAGCCGTCCATATAACGATACCATCAACCTTCCGCATCTTCTTACGGAAAATCAATGGTATCAGACAAAAATCAATCCTTTACATTTCAATAAAAAATGTTCAGATAGTCATAAATTTTTTCCGCATTATCAAGCTCTATACTGTTTTCAGCCTCCGAAATATCCGTGAGAATATGTGCATCCGAATTTTTCAGAACCATGTAATTTTTTATCAAATCTTCATCCATTTTTTCTTTCTGAAATATTTCAACGACCTTAATATTTAAATCAGTTGGCATGAAGCCGAGGATCTCAAGGATACCATTGGATTTTTTGTTTATGTGTGCAGGAATCATGATTCCGCGATATTCCTCAGACATCCTGTTGATTTCCTTCAGAGAATATCTCGAGGCACTTATAAGGAGTTTATCCAAAGTACCTGTTACCTCATCCTGGCTGTTGTATATATTCTGCCGGCCAAAAATGGATGGAATATTTTTTATATCGGGAAGCGAGTCGTAAATAACCCTTCCAAACAGCATTGCATCATTGAGTGCTTTAAAATAGCAAAGGACATGCACCTCTTCCTTCGTCGTGACCTCTATGCCCGGCACAGATGTAATTCCCATTTTTTCACACACCTCTGACACTGAAGGCAGATTCTCAGTCGTATTGTGGTCTGTAACCGAAATTATATTTAATCCCTTTATATAGGACATATTGACAATATTGTTGGGAGTCATGTCATCATTTCCGCACGGTGACAAATCAGAATGTATGTGTAAATCGTAGAAATATTTCATCTTACGCCTAAGTTATACAGCCTACATGCAACCTCATATGCACTTTCGGCTGTTTTAAAGATGGGAATATCAAGCTCCTTAGCCTTATTTACTGTATCATTGTCAACTTCCATACCTTCTGCTACGATAATGCATGAAAGATCCAGCAGCTCGGCAACGGCAACTATGTTGATATGGGTTTGAATGGTTACCCACGCATAGTCCTGCTTAGCCTTTGACATTACAATACTCAATAAATCTCCTATATATACTCCCTCAATATTAATTTCCTTGGTTGAATCTACTAAAAGGCTCAAATTTAATTGCTCGGCAAATCTCAAAATATTCATATGTCCTCCTGTATTTTTCCGTTGGCCCTCAATACTACGCAGCCATACAGCGTTGACTCTTTGTTATATACGTCCTCGGCATGTGCATAGCATGTTGGTGCGCCGCAGGAACCACAATCAAGACCCGGAAGCATATCATTTATNNGCTTTTCTCTTTTTATAATTGCTTCCTTCATATTAATTTTACTTGAACTTTCCTCTGATTTCAGTGCAAATTTGAACAGTCCGTCACTATACATTTCATCAAATCTTTCAATGTCATCAATCAAGCATTCATCCTTCACGTTATTTAATATATAGTTAATGTTGCTGTGAGCTATAAATGGGTTTGCAACATTAAATGTTCCCCCCACACAACCCTGGACACACGCAAGGGCTTCAACGTAATCAACATTGCTTAAATTGCCGTTTTCAATTTCATCAAGTATCTGTATAATATTTTCCATGCCGTTTACGGCAATATAATTTGTCAGACCTGCAGCCTCTGACTGACCTCCGGTAACAGCCCACCTTGTTCCATTAAGAGAAGGAGACGAACACAGCCCGTAATCATCTTTAACAAGCTCCCTGTACAAATCACCATAAATTGTGTTAATGGGAATGACCCAATCTACGTAAGGCATGTAATCTCCCACAGGGTCAGTGACCGCCAGCAGCTTTGCAGGACACGGAGAAAGGTAGAAAACTCCTATTTCCTCATCCTTGAGATTGTATTTTTTTTTGGCCTTTTCTCTTGCTAGCATAGCTCCTATAACCATGGGCTCCTTCAATAAAACAAGATGGTTCATCAGTGAAGGGTATCTATTTTTAATCAGCCTCACAGCCGCAGGACAATTTGTCGATATAAAAGGCCGTATATGCTTTTCCTCTTCAATTTTTCTCCTTATGGCCATAGAAACCATTTCCGCAGCCCAGCTGGCATCATATACATAATCAAATCCCAGCTTCAGTATGGCATTCTGTACTTTGCATATGTCCGTCCCCTTTGGAAATTGTCCATACAGGGGTGTTGATGCCACTGCTATTTTATATTTATAAGATGAATAATGCATCTCCTCATACCATTCAATGGATTCATGCGTATATGCATTGTAAGGGCACACCTTTATGCATTCACCACAGTGTATACACTTATCGCTGTTTATGAAAGCTTTTCCGTCTATTAAGCGTATAGCCTGTGTAGGACATCTTTTCATGCAGTTAGTACATCCCTTGCATTTATCTTTATCCAACATAATAGAAAAATTCATGTATACCTCCCTACAATAAAACCGTAACCTTAATAAGCGTTNNAGCGTACCATTGCTGTCAGATGATATTTCAAAATAATCTGAATACCTTTTCATATTAGGAAGCCCCATACCTGCACCAAAGCCAAATTCTCTGACACTCTCCGGAGCTGTTGAATATCCTTCCGTTAATGCAAGTTCAACATTTTCGATTCCAGGTCCTTTATCCTCGGAAACTATTACTATTTTATCTTCGTACAAATCGCAGTGCAGCTTACCTCCGCAAGAATGTATCACTATATTTATTTCTGCCTCATACGAAATTATAGCAATTTTTCTTATTACGTTTGCTTCAATCCCCATTGATTTCAGCAAGTTTTTAATTGTACTGGAACCCTTGCCCCCCATTATGAAATCATTTGCCGCTACATCAAAGCTGTACCTTTTCAAAAGACCTTCATTCATTAGATTCTATTCCCTTCATACCGTTTAGAACCAGCAAGCCACATGTTTTAAACATTGTATAATTCGTTGCCAGCACGGTAACAGAATTTTCTGCTGCTAAATCCAGCAGATCCTTGCCTGGTCTCTTACCCCTTACAAACAATACTGTAGACATATCCATCATCTCTGCGGTCCTGATTACCTGCATATTGTTTAATCCTGTTACAAGGAGTGATTCATTGTTGGCATATGCCAGAACATCACTCATTAAATCACTTGCAAATCCATAAACAATATCTGTGTCCTCATTGCTGAAATTCGTCAGTATCTCAGCATTTAAAATTCCTGCCANNATATGGTTTCAATAATTGTGGCCCTGCCACCTGCATAAACATCAAGAACACTGTTTTTTTCAATAGTTTTTACATTAATCAGACTTGTTTCGTTCATTGACTCACCCTGAATGATTTCCGTATGGTCTGAAATGAGTTTTTTAGTATACAGCAATCCGCATAAAGCACCGTTGGAAGTTCCCGTAGCACATTCCTCATCTATTTCCACTTTAGGAGCAAAATTCCTGGCATATATTGTACCGTTGTCAACAGTATAGACATGATATCCCACAACGTCCTTTTCAATAGAAACCTTTCTGATTTCATCGAGATTTACGTTCAAACTGTTCAGTATGCTTCTGGATTTCACCGGTACCATTATATCTTTCAACCCCGTGGATACTATTGCCGGATAAATCTCAACTCCATCAAGCCCTATATTTTCTTCCTCCGTATTCAGTGAGGAAGCAATTATTTGCACATCCACGCCCTTCAGGTCACCGAAAAATGTAGGGCTTTGCTGCTGCATCAGCACGTATTCTACATTCTCACCAAATACAACTTCAATTCCTAATTCGCCTGCATTTGTTTTCTGACATACTTTTTTTGTTTCATTTTTACCTTTAATTACACCTGTAAGCCCTAAATAATAAAAGGCAGCAATGGTGGCATGACCGCATAAGTCCACTTCACAAACAGGTGTAAAAAAGCTTACATCAAAATCTCCCTCGTCTTTTTGCAATATAAATGCCGTCTCAGACNNTCTCCTGTTCTGTTATTTCTTTGTCAAGCAAAATTACACCGGCACCATTTCCGCCTTGGTTCTCGTAAGTAAAGGATTTCAAGATTGCACCCTGCATACTGCACCTCGTTTAATTATATTAATATTATTATAATTCATATAAGAAAATATTACAAGAATAAATAAGCGCATATGCAAAGAGGAAAAGCATGCGCTTTTCCTCTTTCTTATTCATAAATCGTCATTTATTCAGCTGAATATTCTGAGTCTGTATCAATTGCTATAGTGTTAGAAGCTCCGTCCCAAGCAACACCGAAGTTGAAAGTCTGACCAAGGTCACGAAGTTTAAAATAATTATTGCCGTCAATTGTGTACGCTGTAAGTGTTACAAGCTCTCCATCCAAATAGATTTGAGCTGTATTCAGAGTTGCAGACTTATTTCCGCTAGCGTTTACTTCTGCAAGCTCACCACCCACAACTGTATATTCCTTGCCTGATAATAAGTTTATAGCATTTTTGTCGCCGTCCCATGAAACATCGAACTGCTTGCCGCTTCCGCTGATTACCTTAGCTATGTCACGAAGCTTGAAATAATTGTTGTCATTGATTGAATAAGCGTTGAAAGAAACCTGCTCGCCGTTAACAGTTACCTTTGAAGCTGTAGGAGCAGCTGTTACGGATTTATCTATCGGTTTTTCTTCAGGCTTTGTTTCAGGTTTTACTTCTGGCTCACCTGCCGCTTTATTTTGCAGCAGTTCCTTCAGTCCAGGGAATGCATGACCATATATTTTTCCCGTGGACAAATAAGTGTCAATATCCGACTGCGTCAGCACAAGCATCCTGCTTCTGTTTGTTGCAAAATATCCTGAATCTTCAGGAGTAGTTTGGAATGCTGCTTCTAATTTACACACCCCTGCCATTTCGCTGTTGAAAGTATATGCTACAGTTCCATTATCTATGGATACTCCCTCTTCATGGTATTCTTCGCCATTTATCATAAGTATTTTGGATTCTTCGCTGTATACATAAGGTGACCAGAATGCATACATCCATCCGCCGTTAGGAAAATCAGCCATATTATTTATTTTCGTAGAAAATACCTGTTTACCTGATTCAGGTGCCAATACAACAGACAAAGAATACTCTTCTCCGCCAAATGATACCTTCAGTTCATCATAGTAATTATTCATTGTTGTTGTTACGTCAAGCTTGCTGCCATCATCAAATGCTACTGTTTCTGGTTTTTCATAGTTCTTTGGCATTACAGCCGCAAATGCATTTCCGCAGAATAAAACTGCAGACATCAATACAGCAGATGCCTTTAAAATGGTTTTCTTCATTTAGTCTTCCTCCAAAATGTGATTATTATGATTCTCTCCGCATAGTTCGCAATCTAAAACATGCTATTGTTACTTACAATTTTCAGAGCGCTTAAATACAGATAGATTTCTGGGAATAGCAACAAAAATTTTCCCGAATTATATATCGGCATATTATATAAAAAATAAACCCTTAATTTAATATTTACCACATTTTACATCTAAGAATTTAATCTCAGTCCAAGACAAACAGGACCTACAGAAGTCTTAATGCAAAAATCATTGCTAATATTATATTCACCGGCATCATCAGATAATTTCAATACAGGAGGCAGTATGTCGCAGTTAATATCTGTTTCAGAAAGCAGATTCAGTACATTCCCGCTGATTATGTTGGCAATTTCAGAAATAGCCGAAGTAACAAATTCGTCCACACTGTCTATTTCCATACCGCTCATTATTGTTACCATGCTAAGAGACGTGTCACTTGGAAACTTATAAATAATCTCACCCTTAAGGTCACCCACAACACCGATGGAAATGTTAAGAGTATCATCAAACCTAAAATTTTCCGCCGGGCCTTCAACAATATCTGAGAGATCAAGCATTAAATGAAATACATTGCGTGTAGCCTCTAAAAATGGAGTATAAATATTATGACTCATTTGCATTCGCCTCCTTTTTTATGGCATAAGCAGCAATGCGCTGATCCTCTGATACTACATGATTAATCAGCCAGCTAAGGAGTTTTCCCGCAAACTGCTGGATAAGCTCCTCGCTGTGTCCGCTCTTTTCATATTCGTCAGAAACTTTCAGAACATAGCTAACCATGTCCTCATGCATCTGTTTGTGTTTTTCATATCCCGGATAGCCTATTTTCTGCTGGTACTCCTCTTCATCACGGAAGTGTTCTACAACATACACCTTCATAAATTCAAGAGTTTCATTAACACCCTGCAGCTTATTTTCCCACGGTCCTGATGTCCGAAGCACCTGCATAAATGCATCAACACGCTTGAACAGCTCACTGTGCTGGTCATCAATCACAGAAACCCCCAACTGGTATTTCTCTTTCCAAAGCATACTATTTTATCCTTTCATTTTATCTTGTGCAACTTACACTAATTTAATATATCGTCAGCATAACAAAAAAATAAACCCCTTTACAATAAAAAGCAGCTATTAACACACAAAAAAACAAAGCAAACAATGTACCTCCACTGTTTGCTCTGTTATATAAATTAAGCGTTATGCATTTCCNNGTGACCTGAACAATAGCATCTGCCTGCTCCTGAGAAGCAATCGCGATCTTGTTGATGAATGATATTGCTTCATTAGTTTCTTTTGCACTTTCACCTAGGGATTTTGATGTTGCGGCAGCCATTTTGCTTCCATTTTGCACTGCAGAAAGAGTTTCCTCTATTAATGCGGTGGTATTTCTAGCCGCTTCCGCAGATTTTCCCGCGAGATTCCTCACCTCATCAGC
>DOON01000102.1 GCA_003514865.1 Clostridiales bacterium | reverse complement strand
GAGGAAATAGAAAAGGCGGGAGCAGGAGCATATTTTACGGATCACGGAAGAGGAGTATATCCTCAAAGTGCGGCAGGAACACCGTTTACAGCAGCGGCTCTTCAAGTTAAAGGAGATCCTATAGTTGATTTGACAGAAAATTTAGCCGCTGAACAAAAGGCGCGCGGAACGTATGAGTACTTAATTCAGATGGCAGATGATCCTGATGTAATTGAGCCCTTAAAATTTTTGAGGGAAAGGGAGGTTGTACATTATCAGAGATTCGGAGAAGCGTTGAGAAAAGTTCAGGATTACCTGCAGGAGCCTCGGCTGTTCATAATGCCCAAACCGGAGTTTATGAATAACAGATAAAATGAAAACTGCGTTTTTAACGCAGTTTTCATTGCTTGCCCTAACCCCANNAGCGAAAGCGAGTAAGCAAATCTGTGAACGAAACTGCGCCTCCCAAAGTATGCGACCAAAGGGAGCTGATACTTTGGTGAACTCAGGCTGCGCTTTCACGGCAACAATTTTAATTATTTCTCATCGCTTGTAAACATTTGAGTCCAATAGGGTGTTCCCGATGAGTCAACGTAATACCCCACACCTATAAATGTGAAATTCGGGGAAAGAATATTTGCCTTATGTGTGGGTGAATGCATCCATTCCGATACAACAATCTCAGGGGTATCCTGTCCTGAAGCAATATTTTCGCCCCATGTTGACCATGTTATACCGAATTTAAGAAGCATATCGCTGGCCATTCCGTAGGTCGGTGAATAATGGGCGAAATAATTGTTTACAGCCATATCCCGTGATTTTGTCCCGGCCACATCAGATATTGCCCTGTCTAAATGCAGAGAAGGCAGCCCGTTTTTTTGCCTTTCAATATTGACAAGCTGAACCACCCTTTCCTCATAAGAAGAGTTTACAGTCGGGGCTGTTCCGGCTGCTGCAAAGGCTGAAATGCTCGATAAGGATATTAGCATGGTCATTACAAAAAAAGAAATTTTACCTTTCGTTCAAAACACCTCTCTTGGAGAAATTTGAAATAAAAAAATTTATTTCATAGTTATTATTTCTGATTAATGTGGTTTTATAATCTTAAATTGTTTGATAATTTGTAAAATAAAGCAATATGCGTAAAAATGCGTGGAAAAGGAACTCAGCTTGAAATTGCTGGCATCAGTATGTATAATAGAAGAATCAAAATAAACAATAGTTTGGGGGATTACATTGAAAAAATTTAAAAATGCAATTTTTGATTTGGACGGAACACTGCTTGATTCCATGGCAGCTTGGCGCAGCCTGGGTATGGACTATCTTTTGCACAATAAAATTAATCCGCCACTTGGACTAAATGAAATACTTGCAGCCATGTCTATGGAGGAAGCTGCCGAGTATTTCAGGACAGCTTTTAATTTTAAGCTATCAAACAAGGAGATTATCTCGGGAATAAAGAGCCTCATAGAAGACAGATACAAATATGAGCTCATTCTTAAGCCATACGTTAAGGAATATCTTCAAAAGCTTAGGGAAGAAGGCGTAAATATGTGCATTGCCACAGCATCTCCTGCAAGCTTTGCCAAGGCAGCACTGGAGAGAAACGGAATAATAGAATATTTTTCATGTGTAATAAGCTGTGACGAGGTGGGAGTAGGAAAAAACAAACCGGATGTATTTTATCTTGCTGCGAAAAAACTAGGTGCGAAGGCATTCGATACTGCAGTCTATGATGATGCGGATTTTGCTCTGATAACTGCAAAGGAAGCAGGCTTTTATACGGTGGGAGTTTACGATGAGGCCTACGAGAACAAAAGAAACTTCATTGAAGCAATAAGCGATTTTTATATTGAATCTTTCAGTGAGCTTTTGGATTCATAAATAAGCTGCAGCTATTGGTGTGCTGCAGCTTATTTTAATAATGATTAATATTTACCGAGTATATTGCATGCAACCTGATTTTTTGAAGATCTCTTTGCAAAATACAAATATTTGTCAGCCTCCTTGATTCCATCGATGAAGGACAGCTCATTGCTGCCGAACTCATATATTCCGAGGCTTATTGTGATATTTACCAGAACGTTTTCATCAATCAAATATGCTTTTCCACTTACGACGCCCCTTATTCTTTCGGCAACATCGAATGGTTCTTTTTGTGAAAGCCCTGGGCATATAAGAAGGAATTCATCTCCTCCGTACCTGCCTATGTAGTCGTTTGTCCTTATGCATCGTGATATTGTGTCTGTGAGCATCGCTATGGCCCTGTCACCGCATACATGGCCAAAAGTGTCGTTTATTACCTTAAAATCGTCAATATCTATCATAATAACGCTGAAAGTCTTCCTGTCATCCATATACTTTTTATATATCATTACGCCCAGCCTTATAATTTCAAAACGTGTAAGGAANNTATGTTGCAATTGACTCAATCCTTTTATATGAATTTGCATTATCTATGGCTATCGAAGCGTAGTTGGCAATTATTTTCAGGGTATTCAGGTCACTTTTATCGTATGCATTTGTATTGTAGCTTTGAACGGTCATTACACCTATTACATTGTCATTTATTATAAGCGGAGTGTAAATCATGGATTTCTCCAGAGGCTTATCCTTGAAGACTATGCTGTATCTCAAAGAATTTATGTAGTCCGTATATTCTTTTGAAATGTCAACGATAATTATATCTTTTCTGTTCTTGATGCAATAGGAAGCGAAGGAATTGTCATCCATATCAAAGGTCATGGACTCGGCAAAGCCGTTGCTTTCATCAACAAAGTAATATTTCACCAGGTTTCTTTCGCTGTCATATATGGCTATGCCGAAGGTGTCAGAATTAATAAGGCTGTTGATTTCCTTGCTTATAATTTCTATTATCGAATTAAAGTTCAGATTAGAGATTATTTTTTGGCCTATATTTGACAGAAGCTCTGTTTTATCATAAAGAAGCTTGTAAAGAGAAGCCTCCATTTTAGCATGCTTAAACTTAAGCTTTACCATGAGCTGGTTTTGCTCATAGTCATAGATTTCTTCATCAATCCTTATGTATTCCTCTAAATGAAATAATGCCTTTTCGGAGTTTCCGATTTCCTTATACGTCTCATACAGCAGAAGGCTTGATTCCTTGAGCAATACATTAAAATTGCCGGATTTTGATATATTTACTGATTCATCAAGCAAGTTTATAGCTTTTATACTTTGGCCTTTTTTTATTGACAGCTTGGACCATTCAATTATGGCATAGCATTTTTCGTGATTGTAGCCAAGNNATTTTCATGAATTCAATTTCAGCCAAATCATAATTGCCAAGCTTTGAATAAGCCATTCCCTTAAGCTTGCATATTTCACTTGTGTTTGAGGAAATTTCGGTATTGCGCTCCAGCACTTCAGCTTCGCCGATATAGCTTAGGGCAGTTTCTGGATTTCCAATATTTATTTCTATTTCTGCAAGAGAAAGCTTGACCGAAACTTTCATTAGATTAGTAAGATCGTAATCATTCATTACAATATTGGTCAATACTTCCTTGGCCATATTGAAATCCTTCATCTGGATATAATTAATGCCTGTATTTATGAGCAATGTTACAAGAGCATCCTTGTTGTCAGCTTCCTCGGCTAACGAAATACCCTTAAGTCCCCATTCGCTGGAAAGACTGAACTGACCTGTCAGGCAGTACAGGCTGTTAAGACCGTTGCAAATAAAAATCAGACCCTGCTTGTAATTGTTTTTTTCAAATAGCTCATTTGCTTCCAGGAAGCTATTTAATGCTGTATCATAATCTGATAAATTTATATAGTGCCATCCAAGGTAATAGTATGCCCAAGCTTCCGGAAGCACAAGATTATTTTCTTTTGAAAATTTGAGGATGGTGTCTAATACATACTTCGCATGCTCAGGATTATAGGTTGTTTGTTCCTTTAATAAGTTCCTGAAAAAATCAAAGTTATACTCATCATCAATCAACTTGTACAATTCATTTTTATACGTGAAGTCAGAATACATGGCATTCTCCATAGGAATTAATTTGCAAATATAACAAAGTCAAATATTTAATTATATGATATAATAGTATAATTAAAAACGTTTGTTGTCAAGGAACATTTACAAGTTACTTCCATTTTTTAGCCGATTTTTGTTAAAATAAAATGTTCTGAAATTGTACATGCAGAATGTAATGTTATGTGACGTAATCACTGTCAATAGTATAAATAAATGTATAATTTAGCTATGAAAATTAGAAATCAAGGAGCGATTGTATGTTTGGATTATTGAGAAAAGAAGAATACAGGACATTGNNCCCCATCCCAATGCAGAAGCTTTTGAGTGATCCCGCTGCCTATTTGAAGCAGGGCAGAACATATTATGTAATGTGCCATTCAGGTGCGAGAAGCAGCAGGGCATGCAGGTATTTGATAAAGTTAGGCTATGATGTGGTTAATGTAGGGGGCGGATTTGCTTCATATGCAGGAACCAAAAGAAAATAAAATCGGAATATTATATAATTAAGGAGATTGTTATGAAGAGAAAAATTTTAATTGTAGGCGGAGTTGCCGGAGGCGCGTCAGCGGCGGCAAGACTGAGAAGGAACAGCGAGTTTGATGAAATTATAATGTTTGAAAAAGGACCTCATGTTTCATTTTCTAACTGTTCTCTTCCGTATCATTTAAGCGGAATGATAGAAGATGCTGATGATTTGGTTCTTATGGAGCCGGAGCTGTTCTTATCACAATACAATATTGATGCTAGAGTAAACAGTGAGGTAATTGCAATCAACAGGGAGAAAAAATCCATT
>DOON01000248.1:4315-5708 GCA_003514865.1 Clostridiales bacterium | reverse complement strand
GCCCAATGCTCTGGCGAGCGCTATACCTATCGGGACAAAGATGATGTTTTCCTCCGCCATACCAAATGTTGCACCGCCAATGGAGAAAACAGCCATAATAATCGGTATCATTAAATGGTCTTTGTTTCTCAAAGCTGTTGCAATGCTTCCAACACCGCCTTCAATCGCACCTGTTGCGGTAATTATCTGGAAAGAACCGGCTACTATTATAATAAAGAATATAATTTCTTGGCCTGCTGCCAGTCCTCTTGGTATGGAAGAGAACATCTCCATTACGCCAACAGGCGCTTGTTCAATAGTCTTGTAAGAAGCAGGGTCAACTACTTTTTTGCCTGACACGGGGTCCGGAATTCTGTCATACTGGCCTGCTGGTATAATGTAGGTGCATATGGTCATTATCAATATAACTATGCTTAGCAGAATGACTGGATGCGGTAATTTAAAAGACTTTTTCTTTTTTACGTTTTCCATTTGTTATCTCCTCTTATTTTTTATATTTTATAAAATATTTTTTATAAGTTCACAAAGTACCTTTACGGCATTCATCATTGATTTTTCAGAAAAATCAAAGCCTCCGCCGTGAAAAGAATCCTTTATATCGGCACCCCAAAGCATGTACGTAGCTTGTCCGCCCATTTCCGTAACATACTTCATAAAATAAGTATAATCTTCGCTGCCTTTTATTTTTATTGTTTTGTACAAGTTGTTGTAAATTCCCATACCTTCAACTATATCATACAATTTGTCAACCAATTCTGGCGAGCAATCCTCCGAAAGAGCTGACCCCGCCTCAGTAATTGTATACTGACATTTATGAGCTTTGGATATATTCTCCACAATATTAGAAGCTTCTTCAAACATGTAGTTGCTGAGTTCGTTACTTTCACCTCGTACTTCGACCTGCATTTCGGCATTTTCGGGAATAACGCTTCGGAAGCTTCCTGCCTTAAGCACACCAACGTTTATCATTGTCAATCCCTGACTGTGTCGAGGGATGCTGTAAAAACCGTTAATTATGCTTGTTGCCGCCAAAAGTGCATTTATACCTTTTTCCGGTGAATTTGCCGCATGAGAGGACTTACCCCTAAGTGTCACATCAAATTTCTTTGATGCAAAAAAACCAGTACTTCCAGCAGAAAAGGAACTTTTCTCTTCTAATGATAATGCCAGATGTCCACCAAACATATAATCAATTTTGGGAAGCACACCCTTGTCTATGATTGCCTTTGCTCCACGAACGCCTTCCTCGGCAGCCTGAAAAATCAAAATTATTTTTCCTTTAAAAAGATTCTTGTTCTCCGCTATTATTTCCGCAAACACCAAGCCGATTGAAATATGTCCGTCATGACCACAGCTGTGTGTATATCCGTCATTGAGGGAAGAAAAGCCCAGT
>DOON01000248.1:0-4252 GCA_003514865.1 Clostridiales bacterium | reverse complement strand
CGATAACTCCTGTGCGGCCTCTGTTTATTTCCTCCAGAAAAGCTTTGTCCACTCCACTTTCCAGTGCCAACTTTTCAAAATGTTGGCATGTTGCGCTGTCAGGTATGCCAAGTCTCGATTTTTCCTCGGTTATTGCATCTCCATATTTAAGTTTGTAACCTAATTCCTTTAACCTATTATAAATAATGTACGTTGTTCTGTATTCGCACCAGCCCGGCTCCGGATGTCTGTGAAAATCTCTCCTGTATTCAACAAGTCGGTTCGAATATTTTTCAATATTTTCCATTGTAGCTCCTATTCTGCTCCTACATGTCCTTCAAACTCTGTCCTTATATTTTTGAATAGTTCCTTGTCTGTCAGCACATCGTACCCTGTCAAAGCAAGCGCTGTAATTCCTTTCAGCATCATTTCATGAGCTTCTTCCGTTATGGTTGCATCTGCCATTTCCTTTGAATGAGCTGTAAAACTCTTGCTTCCTATGCTCACGTATGGATGTATAGCAGGTGTTACATGACTTACATTTCCTAAATCAATGGAGCCGAAGCTTTTTCTTGGTTCGTTTATTTCAGTTACTCCAACCTCTCTCAGATTTTTGCTGAATACTTCTGACAGGCATTGATTTGTAACCAAATTATCGTAGCTTGCCTCATAATTGACTATTTCAACGGTGCTTCCCGTTATCAATGCGGCTCCTTGAGCTATATCCCTGATTTTTTTAACAACCTCATTCAGATATGCTCTTTCCTTAGCTCTCACATAAAAGCGTGCAACTGCTTTATCAGGCACAACGTTGGGAGCTGTACCGCCATCTTTTATTATTCCGTGTATTCTTACATCACTTTTTACATGCTGTCTTAGAGCATTTATTCCGCTGAATAGTTGTAAAACACCGTCCAGAGCATTTATGCCCTTTTCAGGCTCTGCAGCCGCATGTGCAGCCTTTCCGTTAAAAGTAAATTCCAAAGCATCCATGGCAAGGGATACACCACTTTCGTGAGTTTTGTCCAATGGGTGAAACATGAGTGATACATCAACATCGTCGAACACACCCTTATTGACCATCTCAACCTTTGCACCGTCTGTTTCCTCAGCAGGAGTACCTATTACATATACCTTTCCGCCGGTTGAATTAAGCACCTTGCTCAAAATTATTCCGGCAGCCGCCGAGGATGTACCAATTATGTTATGACCGCATCCATGTCCAACCTCAGGCAATGCATCGTACTCGCACAGAAATGCAACGTTGTTTCCGGGCTTTTTGCTGTCAAAAACCGCTTTAAATGCAGTTTCTCTTCCTACAACTCCTTTTTCAATGCAGAAATCATTTTCCTCAAGCAAATCAATAAGCTTTTTACTTGATTTTACCTCTTCGTTTCCCAGTTCAGGATTATTGTAAATATAATCGCTTGTATCAAAGAATATCGCTTTCATTCTTTCTGCTTCTTCTTTAATAAAATTTCTCATATAGCCTCCTTTAACCTTGTTGATGCACATTATACTATAGAAAACTCATCCGTGGTTATATCGCTATTTTATATGGGTATAGCATAAATCTATTAACAAAGGCGTGAAAATTTGCTATACTTAATTATATTTTATTGAAAATATCTACTTTAATTAGATTGCAGGAGGCAAACATGAACATCGACCAGCTTAGATATTTTGTTGAAATAATAAAACACGGCTCAATTTCGAAAGCTTCCCAGGCTATTTATGTTTCACAGCCAAGTATATCCAACAGTATAAAAAAGCTGGAGGAAGAGGTTGGTGCAACACTGATACGCAGGAATAATAAAGGAATTTTGTTAACAAAGGAGGGCGAAGATATTTATCAATATGCAAAAATAGTCCTCGAACAGGTTGACAAGATTAAGAAGATATCCGAGATTAAGNNAGCAATGAATTATTCTCCTGTTATGGAGGCCTTTGTAAAGCTATGCAGCGAATACGAATCGAAAGCTAAGCTGAACTTCAACATAAGGAATGACGATTTGATGGGAGTCATAGAGAGTGCTTACAATCTTGAATGCGACCTTGGAATCTTGCTGATAAACAATCATTCTATAGAGCTTTGCGAAAGTATACTTAAAACATACAACATGGAATTTGTTAAGCTTTACGACGTTCCTGTAAATATAAATATCAGCAGCACGCACCCGCTTGTAAATGAAAATCCTTTTCCGTTTGAACTGCTGAACGATTACATGTACGTGAGATATGCAGACGAAAAAGACTCTATAAGCTATATGCCTGAGTTAAGCACCTTAAATATTCTTAAGCCAAACAAGATTATTTCTGTTACAGACAGGGAATTAAAATGCAATGTCGTTTCCCAGACCAATGCCTTCAGTATAGGCTGTACACTGCATCCGCGATTTTTAAAAAATTTTAATATCATCGCTATTCCAATCCCCGGCAGCTATTCAACCCTCGGCTATATAAAGCTTAAAAATTCAATATTGTCCGACGAAGCTAAATCATTCATCAAAATATTAAAGAAAAATTAGCAAGAGGAAGGAAGACAGCCTTTTTTTCTATATTTCTATTTGATTTTTTCTTTATAGGTGGTATAATACTAAAGGTTAAATAATATAAATGGTGATTAAATGAGTGTAACGTTTGTAATAGGCGGTGCAAGGAGCGGAAAGAGCACCTTTGCCGAGGAGAAAGCAAAAGAATATGGAAGTAAAGTGCTTTACGTAGCTACCGCAACAGTTACGGATGAGGCAATGGCTGACAGGGTGAAAAAGCATCGTGAGCAGAGACCGGAGTCCTGGAGTACACTGGAGATGCATTCGGAATTCCGAAGACTTGTAGACAAAAAGGAGTTTGTGGAATGCGAGGTTGTGCTGCTTGATTGCATAAGCACGATGATAGGCAATTTAATGTTCGAAAGCGGAATAGATTTTGACAGCTGCAAGTCTGAAGTGGTGAACAAGCTGGAAAAAGACATTACCGCAGAGGTTTTAACTCTTATAGACGTATGTAACTTAAACAATAAGAAGCTTGTTATAGTATCAAATGAAACAGGAATGGGTGTTGTTCCGCCGTATTATATGGGGAACTACTTCAGAGATATGAGCGGAAGAATCAACAGGGAAATAGGCAGCAAGGCTGATTTTATGTATTTCATATTTTCAGGCATACCCATCAAACTTAAGCACAAAGGGGAGATGGTAAAGTGGCCCTTGGATTTTTAACTCTGGTATCATTTTTCACNNTGTAGGAAGACGAATTGAATACAAAGAAGAAAATTTCAAAAAGGCTCTGAGCATGTATTCATTATTGGGAGCTGTAATTGGATTTTTTTTGGTGCTTACTTATTTATTATTTAACAATATTTATATTGATTTGATTCGCGGTCTTGTTGTTACACTTTGCTACATTGTTATAACTGGAGGAATACATATTGACGGAGCGGCGGATACATCAGACGGCATTTTCTCCGGAAGAACAGGTGACAGAATCTTTGAAATAATGAGCGATTCCCACATAGGTGCATTCGGTGTGCTTAGCATTGTCATTATAGTGGTTTCACAGGTTATACTGTTTTCTTACATCGATATTTATTCATGCTTCATGGTGCCTGTGACAGGCAGAGCATGCGTAATTGCAGCGTCATGGAACAAGAAATACGCTAAAAAAACAAAGGGAATGGAGTAGTTGTTTGTGGAATCAATAAATACAAGTGTTTTGATTTCCAACATGGCAATTTTATTTCTGCTATGCATATTGATGCCTAACAGGACTGCCATTGCAGCAGCGGCATTTGGAGCACTTGCTGCATCGTATTTCATATCCTGTAAGCTTGAGGATTTGCTTGGAGGAATGACGGGAGATACCTGCGGTTTTATTGCGGAGACAAGTCAGATAATATTTATGATTTTGGTACTTTTTTTACAGGGGCAGTTATGGTATACTTAGTTCGACACGGCGAATCCGTGGCAAACTTGAATAAAAGATTCAGCGGCATAACGGATGTGGAGCTGTCGGAAAACGGCAGAGAGCAGGCGAGAGTTGCGGGGCAAAAATTGACAGGCGAGAAAATATCCCATGTTTATTCAAGCACCCTCCAAAGGGCAAGGGACACGGCAAAAATTATCTGCGACGAAATCGGATTTGATAAGGACAGCATAATAATGGAAGACTGCCTTGTTGAGGTGGATTTCGGTGTGTTTGAAAATCTGACCTGGGATGAAATATATGCGAATTACAGGGAAGAGTCAGAAAAATGGATGGAGCAGCAGCACAG
>DOON01000064.1:3928-10503 GCA_003514865.1 Clostridiales bacterium | reverse complement strand
CCGTAGCAAGCTGAGATGTATGAGATATAGATATCTGTATATTGGTTATCTGCAACTCCTGTGCCCTCTTCAGAGCATTCTCAGTTAAATTCACATAGGGCTTACCCTTTTCATCCTTTAAAATCTCTATATGACATGGTCCAAAGTTGGAAAATCCCGTTCCCAGACACTTAGCAACAGCCTCCTTGGCCGCAAACATTCCTGCCGCAGTTTGAGCATTAAACTTTCTTTCCTTTAAGTATTCCGCTTCATTCTTTGAATATATCTTATGAATAAATCTTTCGTTATCAAGATTCTTTTTAATTCTGTCAACTTCTGTTATATCAATTCCGCATCAAATAATCATATTCAATCTCCCTTAAAAAATTAATTGACAAAGAGCCCTGCGTACGTAATAATTATATTATATGATTAGCTTTAAAACAATTCTTTATTTATAAACCATACGAAGGAGTCAACAAACAAATGAACAATGTAAATGTAGTTTCTCACCCGCTTATTCAGCATAAACTGACTATGCTAAGAGATAAAAACACGTCATCAAAGGATTTCAGGGAGTTAGTAAGAGAAATTGCCATGCTTATGGCATATGAGGTAACAAGAAATCTTCCCTTACAAGATATAGAAATAGAAACGCCTATTTGTAAAACTGTGGGCAAAGCACTGGCTGGAGAAGATATAGCCATAGTTCCCGTGCTAAGAGCAGGCTTAGGAATGGTTGACGGCATGCTGGACCTCATCCCCAATGCCAAAATAGGACATATAGGATTATACCGAAATGAAGAAACTCTTCAGCCTGTTGAATATTATTGCAAGCTTCCAAGCGACATAGGAAACAGGACAGTTATCATAACCGAGCCAATGCTATCAACCGGTGGTTCAATGAACGGTGCTATAGAGCTTCTGAAAAAGCACGGTGCTAAAAAAATAAAATCCATTCATTTGGTGTGTGCTCCTGAAGGACTCAAAAAAGTTATGGAGGCTCATCCTGATATTGAAATTTATACCGCAGCAATTGATGAGAAATTTAATGAAATAGGATTTATAGTACCTGGATTGGGTGATGCAGGCGACAGACTCTTCGGAACGAAATGACTATAATCATATCGAATAAATAAACTAAGCTTAGTAATAAGCCGGGACGTGATTTATCACGTCTATTTTCTTGAGGTGAATATGCAGAATATAATTAAAAACAACAAAGCTTTTATAAATACCTTATTAGTTATTGCCGTACCAGTTATCATTCAAAATGCCATAAGCATTGGACTTAACATGATTGACACGGTAATGGTCAGCAGCCTGGGCGAAAATGCAATATCGGCAGTTGGCTTGGCAAACAGAATCTATTTTATTTTTACAACTATTTGCTTCGGAATTTACAGCGGAGCATCCATATTCGTTGCACAGTATTGGGGAGCAAAGGATACCGAAAGCATTAAAAAGGTATTTGGTATTGACCTGATTATCGGTTCAGTGTTGGCCATTGTTTTTTCGGTTACTGTTTTTCTGTTCAGAGAGCAGCTCCTGAGAATATTCATCAATGAAGCAGATGTAATTCACCTCGGCGGCAAATACCTGAAAATCATAGCCATATCTTATTTTTTCACTGCTGTTTCATTTGCATTCAGCTTTAATTGCAGAGCAATTCACAGGCTGAAGATGCCTACGGCAGTAAGTGCCGTGGCTCTGTGTGTAAACACATTTTTAAACTGGGTCCTGATTTCAGGTAATTTAGGCTTTGAGGCAATGGGGGTTGAAGGCGCAGCTATTGCTACTCTGATTGCAAGAGTCGTGGAATTCGCAGCTCTGATATATTTTATTTACAGAGATAAGGGTCATCCATTGGCAGGCACCTTCGCTGAATTTACATCCTGGGATTTTTCAATGCTGAAAAAAGTAATGAGCACCTCCGTTCCTGTAATTCTTTCTGAAACAGCATGGTCCGTAGGTACTTCTGTTTATTACATTGCATACGGATTTATGGGCTCATATGCCATTGCGGTTGTCCAGATTGCCTTTACAATATCTGATTTCTTCATGACACTGTTCTTTGGCATAGGCAACGCCAGCGCCGTTATGATAGGAAATGAAATAGGTAAAAATGATGTGGATACCGCTATGAATTACAGCAAAAAATTTGTGAAGCTCACACTTGTATTAAGCATTGTGCTTTCATTTTTACTGTTTATATCAAGGAATGCAATAATTAAATTTTTCAATTTAGAGCCCGAAACAAGTGTGTATCTGAGCAAGACGTTAGCCATATATTCGCTGTACTTTGCACCTAAAATGTTCACATACATGTTTATATGCGGAATATTGAGAGCGGGAGGAGATACTNNTTGATATGGTCACAATCTGGCTCATGGGAGTTCCTCTTTCATTTTTCTCCGTGCTGGTGCTTCATCTTCCTATACACCTTGTAATCGCTGTTGTATTCAGTGAAGAAATAATTAAGATGATAATAATTTTAAAAAGATATAAGAGCAGAAAATGGCTTAACAATTTAATTATGGATTAAGCTGCTCAATCTGATTTATATATCGGAGGTACTATGAGACATATATTTATAATTAATCCTGTTGCAGGCGGAGGAAAAGCACAGAAAGAAATAGCAGATGCCGTGCACTCTCTGCTGAAGGATGGAAACACCGATTATGAGATTTATTTTACTAAATTCAAAGGTGATGCGGAAAATTTTATAAAGGCAAAATACTCCGAGCACGTGCCAAGCGTATTTTATGCATGTGGCGGAGACNNACGGATTGGACAACATAAGTATCGGTATAATTCCCTGCGGCTCAGGAAATGATTTTGTTAAAAATTTTGATGGTTGCAATAATTTTCAAAGTATAAAATCACAGATTGACGGTCAAAGCGTAGATTTGGACCTTATAAAAATAAACAACAAGTATGCAGTATCTGTATGCAATATAGGCCTGGATGCAGACGCCGCCTTCAACATGCATAAATTTAAAAAACTACCGTTTGTATCAGGCTCCGGCAGATACTATTTATCTGTACTTTATTGTCTCTTGAGCAAGCTTGGGAAAGACTTGGAAGTAGTAATCGATGGCGATGAAATACTTAAAGGCTCATTTTTGCTTGGAGTGATGGCAAACGGTCACTCTTACGGCGGAGGCTACAAATGTGCTCCTCTCGCATCGGTAAACGACGGAATAATGGATCTGTGCTTTGTGGATAAGCTGTCACGCTTTAAGATTATGAGCGTTATAGAAAGCTACAAAAAAGGAACACATTTAATCAACCCTAAGGTAAACAAATACATATCATATTTCAAATGCCGCCATGTTAAAATAACAGGCAAAGAGCAGTTAAATGTGTGCATTGACGGTGAAGGCTACACTTACGGTGAAGTGGACATATCCGTGGCAAAAGGCGCATTGAAATTCTGGATGCCGAAAGGCACTGAAATCCAGCAAGCTAAAGAGCTGTCGCAATAATTGCGGCAGCTCTCTTTTCACTTCAGATTTAATTAATTCATAGACAATCTGTCAGCTAATCCTCTGTTTTTCATTATATAGTCCACTACCGTCGTTCCTGCTATTGTTACCACAACAAATTCACCTATGGCAACATATATTGCATTCATTAAAAACGGTGTATTGAATAAATATGTGAGCTCAATACCAACTATCAATGCATTTGATATAACCGGTCCCAGAGATGCAATAAATAATGATTTTTTGCTGCATCCCATAGTCTTTCTGATTGCAATAATGTACATTATTGCTGCAAATGTGGCAAATGAGCCTGCCACAACATCTATTATTCCCAGAGGGCTTGGGGCGTTCGCCAACACACATCCCAATATTAAACCGAGCCCATATCTTGGCTCTATAAATGCGAAAAGAACTAATATTTCCGATATTCTGAACTGCAGCTGCTCATAGCTCATCCATGCAAATGCATAGGTTAGCGCAGCATATGCGGCAGCAATTAATGATGTGCGTGTTATAAACTGTATCTTATTTTTTTCCATTAAAAAAACTCCTTTTAAATTAATTCTCGGAGTCACTAAAAAAACTTGATTTTTAAAGTGGGTGCCAAGAAAACACTGTAATATATTAAGTTAAATATAATAGGGGGACATAGTCCCCCCACAAAATTATCTCTTGCTGAACTGTGACGCTCTTCTTGCTTTTTTCAAACCATATTTCTTTCTTTCCTTCATTCTTGAATCTCTTGTCAAGAATCCGGCTTTTTTAAGAATTGGTCTTAATTCACTGTCAACCTCAAGTAATGCTCTGGATATACCATGTCTGATTGCTCCTGCCTGACCTGTGTATCCGCCGCCTTTAACATTTACCATTACGTCGTACTGACCTAATGTATCTGTAATAACCATCGGTTCTTTAACTAAAACTCTCAAAGTTTCATATTTTATATAATCTTCTAAGTCTCTTTTATTTATAACGATTTTTCCTGTTCCGGGTATTAATCTTACTCTTGCTATCGCTTTTTTTCTTCTACCTGTTCCTCTGTATTGTGCGACCATCTAATCGTCCTCCTCTCTTAAAACTCGTATACTTGCGGTTTTTGAGCTTGGTTATTGTGCTCAGGACCTGCGTATACTTTAAGTTTCTTTAACATTTGTCTTCCAAGACTATTTTTCGGAAGCATTCCCTTTACTGCAAGATAAACCGGCTGTGTCGGTTTTGTCTGGAATAAGTTTCTGTAAGGAATTTCCTTCAATCCGCCTGGATAAAGAGAGTGATGTCTATATAATTTCTGATCCATTTTATGACCTGTCAAAACAACCTTATCCGCGTTAACAACTATTACAAAGTCTCCTGTATCAACATGCGGTGTATATATTGCTTTATGCTTACCTCTCAATATTTTTGCAACCTCAGTTGCAAGTCTACCAAGAGTTTTTCCTTCGGCATCGATGACATACCATGCCCTTTGAACTTCATTAGGTTTAGCCAAGAAGCTTTTCATCATGTTTCCTCCTGTATTTCTACTGTTATTAATTATAATATATTGAAAAAACCTAACTCCGGGGCATTGGATTCCGGTTTTTATCTCAATTTTATCATACCTTAGATATTTTATATTAAATACATATTTGTGTCAAGACCTTTTTACTAAATTTTGCATCAAATTATAAGCTATTTGTTCAATTGTCAATGCCGTAGTTAACATTCATCAAAAATAATCCCTGCGGCTCCGCTGTCTGTCCAAGCAGTGTTCTGTCCGTAGTCTTTATGGCATTTTCAATACAGTCTGGGCTTTTTATTCCCTTTCCGATATCAATTAGCGTGCCCGCTATTATTCTGACCATATTGTACAAAAATCCGTTTCCGTTAATATATAATTTTATGAGCTTACCTTCTCTTTCATCCCTTGTAAGCTTTGCTTCATACACAGTCCTGACTGTCGTTTTAACATTTGACCCTGACGCCATAAATCCTCTGAAGTCGTGAGTTCCTTCAAGGCACTTGACAGCTGCTTCCATTCTTTCAAAATCAAGATTAGCAGGTACAAAGCACGAATATCTGCTATAAAACGGATTCCAGACTCTGTCGTTATATATTTGGTACATGTATGTCTTGTTATGAGCATCAAACCTTGAATTAAAGCTCAGCGGCACATCTTCAGATTCCATTATTCTTATGTCCTCCGGAAGATTTGCATTCAATGCAATCCTGATCTTTTCCCGGGGAATATTTGTGTCAGCTGTGAAATTGGCTACCTGACCGAGTGCGTGAACGCCGCTGTCAGTTCTTCCCGAGCCTGTTAAATTAACTTCTTGCTTCATCACCACTGATATTGCCTTTTCAATAGTTTCCTGAATTGTAGCCCTGTTTAATTGAGTCTGCCACCCGTAGTAATTCGTGCCGTCATATGCAATCTTAAGCTTAATATTTCTTACCATATTTTAATTACAATTATTGCCACAAAATAAACTGCAAATATTCCTGCCGCAGCATAATCACCCTTTGAAATTTTCAGCTGACGCATTCTCGTTCTATTTTCTCCGCCCCTGTAACATCTGGCTTCCATAGCCATAGCAAGCTCATCTGCACGTCTGAAAGCACTTATGAACAGAGGCACCAGCAGAGGTACAAGGTTCTTTGCCCTGCTCACTATGTTTCCGCTTTCAAAATCAGCTCCCCTTGACTTCTGAGCCTTCATAATTTTTTCTGTTTCCTCCATGAGAGTTGGAATAAAACNNGCTGGAAGACCGAACCTCTTGAACGGATTCAAAAGGCTTTCAATACCGTCTGTAAGTATTATTGGAGATGTGGTAAGCGTCAGCAGCGATGTTCCCATAATAAGCAGCGCAAGCCTGATTGCCATAAAACCTGCCTGCCTGAGGCCTTCCTCAGTTATTTTAATGAACCCGATTGTAACCAACACCTTTCCGGGAGTCATCAGCATGTTTATAATGAACGTAATGGCGATTATCATCAAAATAGGTCTCAGACCTTTAATTACAAATTTTATAGGCACTTTTGAAATACTGATTGCCACAGCAAGAAAGGCAACCACTACCAAGTATGTAGCAAAGCTCTCTATTAAAAATAGTGAAACTATAAATATAC
>DOON01000064.1:0-3878 GCA_003514865.1 Clostridiales bacterium | reverse complement strand
TCTATTTTCTCTAATTCCTCTGCCTGTGCGTATATTTCCTTTGGAGAACCCTCCATGTGTATTTTGCCTTTCGACAGTACAATTACACGGTTAACTAATTTTGCAATATCCTCCATGCTATGAGAAATCAAAATAACAGTTACATTTGCCCTCTCATGCAGCTTGTTAATCTGTGCAAACAACTCATTTCTCCCTGCGGGGTCAAGTCCTGCCGTAGGTTCATCCAGCACGAGATAGTTTGGCTTCATTGCCAGTACTCCGGCTATGGCAACCCTTCTTTTCTGTCCCCCTGATAAATCAAATGGAGAAACATCTTTTATTTTATTATAATTGAAGCCCACAAGTTCCAGCGACTCTCTCACTCTTTTATCAATTTCATCATTAGATAATTTCAGATTCAGAGGACCAAAGGCAACATCCTTTGCAACAGTTTCTTCAAACAGCTGGTATTCGGGATATTGAAAAACAAGCCCTACCGCCTGCCTTATTTTGCTGAGCATCTTCTTGTCTTCTCCGACANNNTTTGGTTTTTCAAGCCCGTTTAAAAGCTGAATAAGTGTTGATTTTCCCGAACCGGTATGTCCGATAATTCCAAGAAAATCACCTTCATTTATTTCAAGATTCACATCCTCCAATGCAACTGTTCTGAAAGGTGTTCCGTCACTGTAAATGTATTTTATATTTTCTGCTTTTATTGACATAGCGCATCCACCAGTTCCTTTACATCAATTGTATCATAAGGTATGTTAAGCCCTTCCTTTGCAAGTGCCTGCGCTAATTCCGTAACCTGCGGCACATCAAGACCGAACCTTTTTATTTCGTCTATATTTCTGAACACCTCTTTAGGTGTACCGTCTAATTTAATATTTCCTTTATCCATTATAACTACCNNTGGCGATCCTTTGCTTCTGTCCTCCGGAAACCATATGAGGTGGCCTTTTCCTGAATTCATACATACCTACAGCATTCAGTGCGTCATCAACTCTTCTTCTTATTTCTTCCGGCTCCACGCCCTGGTTTTCTGGTCCGAAGGCAATGTCCTCCTCCACAATAGTTGCAACAAGCTGATTATCAGGATTCTGAAATACCATACCCGCAGTCTGTCTTATATCCCAAAGCTTTGAATCATCGGAGGTATCCATTCCCTTTACATAAATTTTTCCTTCCACAGGAAGCAGCAAGGAGTTTATAAGCTTCGCCAGAGTTGATTTTCCCGAACCGTTATGACCTATTATTGCCGTAAACTCACCCTTTCTTATATCAAGGCTGACTCCGTCCACAGCATATGTATTGTCTTCTTTATCATATTTATATTTAACATTTTCTATCCTAATTATATTTTCCATATAAGCACCTGAATCTTTATTTTTCACTGCATTAAATGATAACACTATTTCAATAAATTTACAACACTAACCTTCTGTAATATTGAAAAAAGCAGTCCAATAAATTGAACTGCCCACCCAATACGTATCCAATTAAAATGCCTCACTTCTTCAGTAAACTTACTGATTCAACTACCATTGCCGCAGCTGCCGTAACATAAATATAATCAGTCTTCACTCTTAATACATACAGAATAATTGCCGCAAGGCTCAAAGCCACCACTGAAGCCCTGCTTATCATTTTGTATTTTTTTCTTTCACTTTTGCTCAAGGGTTTGTTTTCAGACTCCACAGGTGCTAACTTAAAGACCATAAACAATGAAAATAACAACCCAAATATAAGGACAATTTCCCCATATGCTCTCAAATACACCCCACATAGAGCACATGTTACAAAACCAAGCATCGATAAAGCCATACACTCAATATGAGTCTTCGCATGATATCCACCGGCATAGGTTCTTAACCCCGAGAAAAAGATTATGAAAATTAATAGTTCCCACTTTTTATTCACAATGTGTGCCACAAATAATAGAAGCATTAAATTCACAAATAATGACAATAATACCTCTATGCTGTATGCATACACCGCTTTTTCATCATCTGAGGAATTGAGTTTTACCCCAATCTCACNNCTCTCCTCAGATAACAAAATAGAAATTTTGTTAATCATTCTTTAATAAGCATTGCGGAGCCTTTGGCTGGTTAACCAGAAATATACATGTCGTCCCCATTGTTGTTTGAGCAGTTGCCACCAAAAATGCAGCAATACATGACATAAAGGATAAAGTTTTTTTCACTTTTCATTCCTCCCTTCAAACGTTAATAACATAATACATCATTTTTTTTCATTATTCAATGTGATTTTGAGCAGCTTGTCTATTTGGCCATTTTTATTGTCCAAGCGGGAAAGCTGGACAGAATTATACAAGTATACTATATCTTAACAACCATATGAACTTCCAATATAAAAATATTGTTACCATGATTGATATTCATGAATCCGCCATATTTTTCTGCAATTCCTTTGATGCTTTTAAGCCCATAGCCGTGCTTTGTCTTATCTCTTTTTAATGTAATTATTTTATTTCCCTGAGTTTTTACTTCCCCCTTGAATGGGTTTTCTGCTTTAATTACAAGACAGTTGCTTACCATATCTATTTGTAGTTTTATGTATTTCTCCTCAACATGTTTACAAGCTTCAATTGCGTTGTTTATTATATTATTTAATAATCTGCATATATCTTCCTTATCTATATTTATTTCATTCTCTTCTGTTAGATTGCTTTCTAATATAATTTCTATATTATGTGACTGAGCTTCCTTAAGCTTAAAATTTATGAATGAGGTAAGTATATTATCGCTATCCATCTTTGGCAGAAACTGAATATCCAGTTCCTGAAGCTTTTTCTCAATATGGCTGCTGATTTTATCTCTTTGATTCATTTCATTGTACCCATGTATAATGACAAGCTCTCCACGCATATCGTGCCTAAGTATCCTTATTTCTTCCAAAACTGAATTTACATCTGAAAAATAAGTATTTTCCATCTTAATGCGCTGAAGTTCCAAATCATTTTTGTGCTTTTCATCCATGTCTTTTATTATTCTGTTGGTTAAAGCAATTGAAGAAATTGAAATAAGTGATACACTTAAGGTCAATATAACTAATTTTTCATTAATGCTGTCAACATCTATCTTAATATTACCATACATCCAAATAACCATAAAAATAGTAGTAATTGTTAAAAACAATATTGAACCTACAAGAAAATAATATCTATTACTAAGCAAATTTAGTCTCTCTTTATTGACCTTTTTCTTCATAAACATATAGGCATATATAAACAATGTCTGCGATAATATCATTACTTCGAACCTTCCAAAGTTCTTATCGTGAATTGAATTTAAATCTATTCCCGAAACCGAGGACATAAAAACAGCAGCCAACAATTCACATGTGCCTAAGAAAGCCATTATTAAGAAAATTGTAACTGCTTTTGAAAAAATATTTCCTTTAAAAACAGCAATCGTAGAAACATAAAAAAGTAAGATATAACTTATATATACAAAAGGGTTACTTTCAATAGAAATCTTATAATTTAGTATACATAGAATTGTAGTCATAATAAAAATAGCTATTTCTACAGAATACTTGAACAAACCCTTTCTTTCGTAATATAATTCAAATATCTTAAATATTACACAAACCTGAAGAAAATTTACCGAAGTTTCTATCACATACCAATTCATCACATCTTCACCGCCAGTTTTCTTATTTTGAATCTGTTTAACAATTCTGAGAGGCATCGTCTGCTTGCCTCTTCTTGAATGTCGTTACTAAAGTGAATTACATTTTTGTTAATTGTTCTAACATTATCAAGGTTAACAAGGCATGACTTGCCTGCCTTGGCAAATATGTTGCTGTACATAAGCTTTTTCTCAATACTATCAAGCGTTTGAACTAATACTATTTCTTCCTTGCTCAATCTG
>DOON01000060.1:448-3685 GCA_003514865.1 Clostridiales bacterium | reverse complement strand
GCTTACGCCTAGGGAAAAGAAGGAACTTGGTCAAGTTTATACCCCTTATGAAATTATCGACAAAATGCTTGATCAGGCATTTGAATTGAAGGCTGTTAACGAAAATATCAAAATTCTTGATCCTTCCTGCGGAGGCGGTTACTTTCTCATCAAGGCTTTTGAAAAACTGCGTACTTCTTTGGAGGGCACCGTGAATGACAGATATATTGCGGAAAACATGCTGTACGGCGTTGATGTTGATGAATTCTCTGTTTTCCTCACAAAGGCAGGACTGCTTTTTGCATCAGGTTCATGCGGCTTAAGCTTCAATATACATTGCTTTGATTTCCTGACAGATTCAAATAATCTAGGCAGTTTTGACGTCATAGTGGGCAACCCCCCATATGTTGGACATAAGAACTCATCTGCTCAGTACAGGAAAGAGTTGTATGAAAAATACCCCGAAGTATTTTACGACAAGGCAGATATATCATATTGCTNNACTTTATGGAGGCTCTGTATGCAAGAGGGCTAAGAACATACATTAAAAACAACTCCAGCATTCTGTCTATTTTTGATTTTGACGGAGGCAGAGTATTCAAGGGAGCAATGGTAAGCCCTGCCGTCGTTACACTGACAAATATTGGTTGGAACAAAAAGGGCTTTTCCTACGTCAAATATAATGAAGGTTCTTTGAAGGAAAGCTTTGTTTTCCCACAGGAAAAATTAAGGGACCAGGGCTGGATTATATTGAGAGATGAAGACGATAACCTGTTTAATCGAATTCATGATGCTTCAAATGCATACATAAAGGATGTATGCACCCTTAAGCAGGGAATTATCACGGGGTTGGACAAGGCCTTCATTGTGGATGAGGCTGCCGTCGAAAAATACGGTATTGAGAGTGCCTTGCTCAAAAAATGGATAAAAAACAGCAGCATATCAAGAGATTACGTAAAATATAATAACCTGTATCTGATATATTCCAACATTATAGATAATGAGCAAAATTATCCCAATGCAATCAGATACCTTTCAGGATACAAGGACAGACTTCAGAGCAGAAGAGAATGCATAAGAGGTTACAGAAAGTGGTATGAGCTTCAATGGGGACGGATTCAATCCGACTTTGAAAAACCGAAAGTAGTTTTCCCATACAAGTCATCCGGCAATAATTTTCACTACGATGAAAACGAATATTTTTGCAGCGCAGATGTATATTTTATGAATGGTTTTTCACAGGAACTTTCTTTGAAATACCTTCTAAAATATCTAAATTCAGACATATTTGAATTTTATTTCAAATGCGGTGCAAAAAAGGTAGGGAATAATACATATGAATATTATCCCAATAAATTAAACTATGCTAAAATATTTTTACCTCAGGAAAACAATCAGAAAAATATATCTGATTTAGGAAAAATTAATATTGAAATATTCCTGAAAAAGGTGTTTAATATAACCGAAGAGGAGGTAAATAATATAATATATAAATATGTTTATAAAGGGTGATGACGCAAGTTGAAAAAATTTATCAAGCTATTATTATTAATTATTACTTTTATTGTGTTATCCATTGAGCCGGTATTGGCAAAAACCGTATACTATGATACTTATAACCACTGGGCGGAAAAGGATATAGATTTCGCCTCAAACACTCTGAAGGTTTTCAAGGGCTATGGTGATTTCACCTTCAAGCCTGAAAGCAATATTACAAGAGCGGAGTTTATAACTATCCTTCAAAAAACGGCACTCCGGCAAAACCGTATGAACGAGGTTTACTCAAGCAATATGTCATACAATGACATGTCAAACAAGCATTGGTCATACACCTTTGTTATTTCCATGTATGAGCACTTGAAAACAAACCCTGAGTATTCGTTCACCGACATTTTCCCTGGAACAGATTTTTATCCCGACAAACCGATTACACGTGAGGAGTCTGCTGCTTTNNGCGGCATTCTGCAAAAGCGCTGTTTATGACAACAACCTAAACTTCAGGGATGTAAACAGCGGAAGCAAGTACTACAATGAAATAAAGACTCTCTACAATGCAGGAATTGTAACAGGCTACGAGGATATGTCTTTTAAAGGCGGAAATAATATTACGAGAGCGGAAGCTGCTGCTGTAATACGAAGAGTGTATAATGACATGAATACAAGCGACGGAAGCAAGTATCTCACAAAGCTTGAGTTTCTCCCCATCAAGGGTGATGATATGTATTCATACTTCGGCAGCTACAATTTAAGCAAGGCTGACGCTTCCGACAAAAAGTACATCAAGGCAAAGGACACCTTGGAATATGTCATATACGGAGGATATATTTTCCCCGAAGATTCGCACTTATATGATTTAAACGCAGTTCAGACAATGGAATCGCTGCGCTCTTCCGGCTACCACAACGTGACCGGTACTAATTTTTACATGATTACATTCGGAAATTACACAAATGCGCAAAAATCACAATATGCCAATGAAATACTGGCAAATGCAACATCAAGAAATGATCTTAAGGATTCGGAGATGATGCAGATTTTTGCAACTGTCAGCAAGTACGATGTAAAGGAAGATCTGTATATGGGGGCTCTTCAAAAATGGGATAGCCTGACAACAGATAACAACTCAAAATCAAACATACTTTTTTTCAGATATGCATACTACATTAAAAGCAACAACAAGGAAATGCTTAAAGCCCTCGTTTATGACGATTTGAAAAAATCTAATAACATACCTTCTCTCTTAAATATAAACTGGGGATTGACAGCAGGGTCGGAAATAATTGATTTCAGGAACTACAGTTTCGGCAGCTACAGCTTTTCGCTGTATAAGGACACAACACTTTACAGATATACATCAAGTTCGATACTACCTGTAAATTACAGTTCAAAGGTTGTGGAGCTTGTAAACTTACTCCTTATTGAAAAAAGTGAAAAGCCTTCGACAGCAAACTTTGCGGGATATGAGAGCATTTTTCAGAAATATTCGCTAAACAGATTATATGTTCTGAACTTCATAGGAGAAAAGGAAAGAGCTTTTGTGGAAGGCATCAACGATTATGAAATAATAAAAACATTCAAAATCTATCAGACAAACAAGTCGGTTATAGATGACAACTATATTGGGATCTTAAAAAAAGTAAAGCATTAACCCGTTTGGGTTAATGCTTATTTTTGCATGCCCTAACCCCGTTTTTTAGAGTGTTTTTTCTAAAAAACAGCGGTAGGCCAGCCGCAACAATTATGACTCGACCCAATTTC
>DOON01000060.1:0-292 GCA_003514865.1 Clostridiales bacterium | reverse complement strand
GAACCCTTCAGCTCTGTTACAACTGTTCCCTCTCCGTACCTTTCATTCAAATAGTCTGTTATTTTAATGAATCTTTCCTTTTTCTCATTAAATTTCTCGCTGCTGTGGTCTCTGATTATGTAGTTGAGATATGTTTTTTCCACATTTCCGCTCATGTCATTCAGGTGATTGAAGCCTTCATATTGCTCTGTATTCTCCGGGACCTCATGCACCGGAAGCATGCTGTTAAATTCAAAGCCTATGAGAAGAGCATTTTTCATCTTGTTTTTAGCCGTTCCGGGATGTATATTAA
>DOON01000230.1 GCA_003514865.1 Clostridiales bacterium | reverse complement strand
AATTTCTAAAATATTAGAAATTTGATTTGTGATTCTAAATTTCTAGAAACTTCTTTATTGATGAAAATTTAATAAAATTGTTTGGTAAAAAAATATCAAGATTAAATAAATTTCTAAAATATTAGAAATTTATTTTTTTATAAATATTTTAGTTAAAATGAACATTGAAATTTCAACATATAAATTTACACAGAGTTGGCACGCAATTTGCTATTTATTAAATTGTAATAAAATAAAAAATTTAGGAGGCAAGTATGTTAGCAACTTTAGGATTTTTATCTGTAGTATTATTGCTGGTTGCAGTAATGACAAAAAAGTTAACACCGACAGTGGCCCTTATAGCAGTTCCCACGGTAATGGCTTTAATAGGCGGGTTTGGGTTTGAAGTGGGTGGATTTATCACAAATGGTATCAAGACTATAGCACCCACCGGAGTTATGTTTATATTCGCAATATTATTTTTCGGTGTTTTAAGTGATGCAGGTACATTTGATCCCATAATTAAAAAGATTATAAAGGCGGTAGGGAATGATCCCGTAAAAATAGCTATTGGGACAGCTGTTTTAGCAATGATTGTACATCTTGACGGTTCGGGTGCCGTAACATTTTTGGTAACAATTCCTGCGGTACTGCCCTTATATGATGCGGTTGGAATGAGCAGATCTTCATTAGCAACAGTTGTTGCACTGGCGGCGGGTACCATGAATATAGTTCCGTGGGGAGGCCCAACATTAAGAGCAGCCACATCATTAAATGTACCCGTAACTGAACTTTTCAACCCCGTTGTAATACCGGTCATAGCGGGATTGATATTTGTTCTTGTCATAGCAGGTTTTATAGGAAAGAAGGAAAAGGCAAGGATAGGGAATATTGCTCTTGCAAATATAGAACATGCAAATTCGGAAGCAGATTCTGAAAAGTTAAAATTGCAAAGACCAAAATTGTTTGTGATTAACATTTTGTTAATAATCGCTGCCATAGGCATAATGATATCGAATTTATTGCAGCCGCAGGTTGTATTTATGTTCGCATTCTGTGCAGCAGTTGTAATAAACTATCCAAACGTAAAAGAACAAAGAGAACGTGTGGACGCACATGCCAAGGAAGCATTGATGATGGCCAGTGTGTTGTTTGCTGCAGGCGCATTTACAGGAATAATGAAAGATACAGGCATGATTACTGCAATGTCAGAAGTAATTGTAGGATTGATTCCTACATCTATGGGCAGATTTTTGCCTGTTGTTACAGGTGTTTTATCAATGCCGCTGAGTTTGCTGTTTGACCCTGATTCATTCTATTTTGGTGTTATGCCAGTTTTAACAAGTACAGCAAGTCAATTTGGAGTGGACCCTATAATGGTAGGAAGAGCAGCAATTTTAGGGCAAATGACTACCGGTTTCCCTGTGAGTCCATTAACGGCATCTACATTCCTGCTGATAGGCCTAGCCGGAGTGGATTTGGGAGACCATCAGAAAAAAACTATTCCGTATGCGTTCTTGGTTACAATTGTAATGTTAACAGTATCCATAATAACAGGAGTGATTACATTTTAAATAGGAGGAATTAAAATTGAAAAAAATCAGAATAGGAAGCGGTGCAGGATATGCCGGTGACAGGCTTGAGCCTGCATTAGAGCTTATTGAAAAAGGAAAATTAGATTATATAGGTTTTGAATGCTTAGCCGAAAGAACAATTGCCATAGCTCAGAAGGCAAAGCTTGTTAATCCCAATAAAGGCTACAACGGACTTTTGGAGCACAGAATGGACAAGGTGCTTCCTATGGCCCATAAGCATAAAGTAAAAGTCATTACAAATATGGGGGCGGCAAATCCGCAGAGTGCCGTTGAAGTAATTTGCAAAATGGCGGAGGAAAAAGGCATAAAGGGATTAAAAGTAGCTGCTGTATATGGAGATGATGTGCTTGAGAAATTGGATAAGTACAAAAATACGACAGTTTGGGAGACAGGAAGGCCTCTTTCCGAATTGGACGGTGATATAATATCTGCCAATGTATATATGGGTATTGACGGAATAGTTGAAGCCTTAAAGAACGGAGCAGATATTATAGTAACAGGAAGGGTTTCTGACCCGGCATTGTTTTTAGCACCACTTGTTTATGAATTCGGCTGGGACATAAATAATTATGACTTATTGGGCAAAGGAACATTGATAGGGCATTTACTTGAATGCGGAGGCCAGGCTACGGGAGGTTACTTTGCGGAGCCGGGTAAAAAGGATGTTGATAAATTATGGGCGCTTGGATTCCCCATAGCTGAAGTAAACGAAAATGGTGAGTTTTCAATTACCAAGGTAGAAGGCTCTGGAGGAGTTGTAAACAAAGATACATTAACAGAACAGATGATATACGAAATCCATGATCCATCATCATACTTCACTCCTGATTGCACAGCAGACTTTTCAAATGTAACTTTTACAGAAAAGGGAAGTGATGTTGTAGAAGTAAAGGGGGCAACAGGCAGGGAAAGAACCAATACGTTAAAAGTAAGCATAGGTTATAAGGACTGCTTCATAGGCGAAGGCGAGATAAGCTACGCAGGTCCGGGATGTCTGGACAGAGCCAAGTTAGCAGCTGAAATAGTTGAAAAAAGACTTGAGCTTACTGAGGTTGAATATGAAGAGTTAAGAATAGATTTTATTGGAATCAATGCAATTTATAAAAATAAAGACAGAAAATACAATGTTCCTGAAGAAGTCAGACTCAGGGTTTCTGCAAGAACAAAGACGAAGTATGATGCGGACCAAGTAGGAAATGAAGTTGAAACATTATATACCAACGGACCTGCAGGGGGTGGCGGAGCCACTAAATCAGTGAGTGAAATTGTATCGGTGGCTTCAATATTAATTGACCGCAATGACGTGGAAGCCAAAGTAATGTACAAGGAGGTACAATAATGAAATTATGGGAAATAGCTCATTCAAGAACAGGAGATAAGGGTAATATTTCTAATGTATCTCTTATAGCTTATGATATCAAAGATTATGAAATGATAAAAGAAAAGGTAACACCTGAAGTTGTTAAGGAATGGTTCAAGGATATTGTGAAGGGTGAAGTTAAAAGATATGAACTGCCTCAATTGGGAGCTCTTAACTTTGTTATGTATGATGCTCTTGGAGGCGGTGTAACCAGGTCGTTAGCCCTTGACAAGCATGGAAAAAGCCTTAGCTCATACTTGCTGGAAATAGAAATTTAATGATTGTAAAGATTAACAAAATGGCCCTAAGGGCCATTTTGTTTTTGTACAGATTATAGAAAATNNGACAATGTGGCATAAGGTATGATATCTACATATTATGTGGTATCGTTAGAAATTATTTTAAGGAGGATTATACTATGCCTGCAAGCATGGATTTTGTGCGTCAGTCGCTGGAGCTTCATCTTTTTTTTGCACGGATTATGAAGGAACATTCATTTTTTCTTGAGCTGGGGTTTACGCCCAGGGACAGCATGTTTACTCAGAAAGCGGATGATTTTCGATTAGAATTTGATAGGCTGCTGGGAGAGGTTGTTTCTCTTTCTGATGGTGTCGTAAGTCAAAATGTTTTGAAATCCGGTGAGGTGATAACACCATATACGCTTAATGCGGAAATGGCATCGTCATACTATACCGGACTGAGCATACCGACTGAGCTGACACGGAGAGAGGCCGGATTAACTGGAGGAAACGGAATGGCTGTCAACCCGATGATTGAAGAAAGGGTGTCTTTAATTAACCAATGGGCCATCAGCTTAATTTCAGCTTTAATACAGTTCAAAGCAACAATTTTGAACAGCGTCTTGTCATGCGGAATGTTCACCATGAATTATCCGCTGCTGATAGACCATATTATGAGGGAAGCAAATTTATACTTACAGATGGTTCAAAGAATTCAAAACAGAGAAAATATAAACATTGAAAGAGAGGCTATGGAACAGGAGTTGTTCTGGAACAGAATAATGGCAGAGCATTCAAAGTTCATACGGGGGCTTCTTGATCCCACAGAAAACGAATTAATTAATTCGGCAAATAATTTCGGCAATGAGTTCGATCAGTTAACAGCAGATTCACTAGCAGCAATGGAAAGAACAATGCCCCTGAAAGAGGTTACGCAGGATAGTCTTAAAGCCACGGAAGCATTGCGTGATTTTAAGGCACAGGGAACACAGGGATTGCTCGAATGCAAAATAAGGTCAATCATTATTCCTTTATTGGGTGACCATACACTGCGCGAAGCAAATCACTATTTACGGCTTTTAAATATTTTCGAAAAATAATATCAGCTTGATGCTTAAAGTCTAAAGTATTACAAGACATTAACTGCGTGGTTAATGTCTTTTAAAACAAACATGAAAAAAGCCTGAGCTCGTATCTGATGTATATAGAAATATAAGCTGTCGGGGAAATAAATGATAAAACAAGCGATGCAAAATGTTCAATAATATTTGAATAAATATATAAATAATGATATAATCTGGACTGGAAACAGCTCCGATTATATCATTATATACATTATAGAGGTTTTATGAAAAAATTAGGAATATACGTCCACATTCCGTTCTGCAGACAAAAATGCGGTTACTNNGATGAAGCGGAAAATAAATATACAGAAGCAGTTTTAAATGAAATAAAAGACTACAGAGACAGATTAAACGGTCACTATGTGGCAGATAGTGTCTTTTTCGGTGGTGGAACTCCCACAATCATAAAGCCTGAAAGCTTATATAAAATAATGGAAGCCTTAAGGAATTTGATAGAGGTTGATAAGAATTCAGAAATAAGTATGGAAGCAAACCCTAACACATTGACAACTGAAAAATTAAAGGAATACCGTGAAATAGGCATAAACAGGCTGAGCATCGGTGTTCAGTCATTAAATGATGAAATTCTGAAAAACATAGGCAGAATCCATGACAGCCGCCAAGCGCTTGAATCCATAGATAGGGCAAGAAGCGCCGGATTCAATAATATTAACGCGGATGTTATGTTTAATATTCCGGGGCAGGAGGTAGGTGATATAGAAGATACCATTTCACGCCTCATTGAGAGGAATATAGAGCATATATCCTTTTATTCACTAAAGCTTGAAAAAGGGACTCCCATGTATGCTCTGGAAAAAAACAATAAAATAATTATGCCGGATGAAGAATACGAGAGGGAAATGTACTATGCAGGCAGAAGCCTCATGGAGAGGAATAACGTGCTTCAATATGAGATATCCAATTTTTCAAAAAAAGGATTTGAGTGCAGGCATAATCTCAAATATTGGAGCCAGGATGAATATATCGGACTGGGACCGTCGGCACATTCCTTTATGGATGGCATGAGGTACAGTAATCCTTCAGATTTGAAAATGTATTGTGGTTCAGGGCTTGAGAGGATAGTTCATGAAAGCATGAACCATGAGGATTTGATGTTTGAATATATAATGCTCCGCCTGAGACTGGCGGAGGGTGTGGATATACATGAGTTCAACAACAGATTTTCAACAAACTTCATTGAAAGATATGAAGAGCAAATAGGCCATCTGGAAAAAAACAATCTTATTGAACTCAAAGACAGACATATAAAATTAACTCAAAAAGGAATGGATATTTCAAATTATGTGTTTGAAAAATTCATGTAATAGTGTGAAAATCTTGCTTTATGCCGCCTTGTGCGGCATAAAATTTTATATGAGGAATTGTGTAAATTCTTTGGTNNATAAAGTAGTAAATTATATATAGATTTAGCACTCGACTAACGAGAGTGCTAACAAAGAGGTGAATGAAATGTCTTTGGATAAAAGAAAAGTAAATATTTTAAAGGCTATTATCTCCAGTTATATAGATAATGCCGAAGCAGTGGGCTCCAGGACAATTTCAAAAAAATACGAGCTTGGAGTAAGCCCGGCTACAATAAGAAATGAGATGTCCGACCTGGAAGAAATGGGCTTTTTAATTCAGCCACACGCTTCATCTGGCAGAATTCCCACAGATAAAGCATACAGATATTATGTGGATGAGCTTTGGAAAAAGGTTCAGGGCTCGGATAATTCAAATATAAACGAACTTAGAAATATAATAGAGGAAAAGGCAGATGAAATGGACTCTGTTTTCAAAAATTCAGTGCGCATTTTATCTCAGTTTACAAAATATACATCATTTATAGTATCTCCTCAGCTGAAGGAGTCTGCAATCAAGAGGATACAGCTTGTACCAATCACTGACAGGAAAATACTGCTCATATTGATACTACAGAGCAATATTGTCAAGCAGGTTGTGCTTAACCTCAGCAGCCCCATACCCCTGGACCAGATGGATACAATATCCTCATCCCTTTCGGAAAAGCTGAGCGGATATAAGTTAGAGGACATAGATGCGATCAAGGACAGCCTGATACAGCAGCTTTCCCATTTGCGAGAAAGCAGCGGCGATTTATTGTTTGAGCTGCTGCCGTTTTTAGTGGACCAAATGAGCAAGCTTGAAGATTTTAATGTGTATTCGGATGGACTGACAAATATTTTAAATTTCCCGGAATATAATGACGTTGTTAAAGCGAGAGAATTTATTTCGTTTGTGGAAGACAAAGACAGCATGGCTAAGTTGCTGCGGTACACAGGAGAAAATGACCTGGTTATAAGTATCGGGCGAGAAAATGAGTATGAGCAGCTCAGGGACTGCAGCCTTATTACAGCAACCTACAAAATAAACGGCAAGCTCATAGGAAAAGTTGGGGTCATAGGCCCTACCAGAATGGACTACAGCAAGGTAATTTACACCGTTAAGTCAATGGCTGAAGCCATGAATGAAATAATAAGCAGAAACTTTGACGAGGAAAATAAGGAGTGAAGAAATGGCTAAGGCAAAAAAGCATGATGAAAGCAAGCTAAAAGAAGATGTTGAAGAGATAACAAAAGAAGAAAAAGAAGAAATAAATGAGCCTGTTTCCGAAGAAGGCACAGAGGATCCGGCCGCGGCAGAAATAAAAAGTCTGAATGACAGGCTGCTGAGACTGCAGGCGGATTTCTTAAACTACAAATCAAGGTCTGAAAAAGAAAAGAGCTCGTCCTACGGTAATGCAACCGCAGATTTAATATCAGATTTGCTTCCTGTGGTTGATAACCTTGAAAGAGCTTTGGCGGCTGCTGAAGAAGGTCCTTTCAAAGAAGGCGTTCAAATGGTCTACAATCAGTTTATGGGAATCCTTAATAAAAAAGGATTACAGGAAGTGGAAGCTTTGCATAAACCATTTGACCACAACGTTCATTACGGGGTGGCTTTTGAAGAAAGCGAAGACCATGATGACGGAACAATAATAGATGTTCTGCAGAAGGGTTATACTGTAAACGACAAATGCATAAGACCATCAATGGTCAGAATATGTAGAAAGTAAATAAAAAGTTTACATTCAATTTAAATATAGTGGAGGAAAAAAATGAGCAAAGTTATAGGAATTGACTTGGGAACAACAAACTCTTGTGTTTCAGTTATGGAAGGCGGAGAAGCCGTTGTTATAGCAAATGTGGAAGGTAAGAGAACTACACCTTCAATCGTTGCATTTACAAAAGACGGAGAAAGACTGGTAGGAGAAACTGCCAAGAGACAGGCGGTTACAAACCCTGATAAAACAATATCTTCAATAAAAAGACATATGGGTTCAGATTACAAAGTAAATGTAGACGGAAAAGCATATACGCCACAGGAAATATCAGCATTCATACTTCAGAAATTAAAAGCTGATGCTGAAAGCTACTTAGGTGAAACAGTTACAGAAGCGGTTATTACAGTGCCTGCATATTTCTCCGATAGCCAGAGACAGGCAACAAAGGATGCAGGAAGAATAGCCGGACTGGATGTAAAGAGAATTATAAATGAGCCTACGGCTGCTGCTTTGGCTTATGGTGTTGACAAGGAAGACCATATGCAGACTATAATGGTTTACGACCTTGGCGGAGGAACATTCGACGTTTCAATTCTTGAAATCGGTGAGGGAGTATTTGAAGTAAAGGCAACAGCAGGAAACAACAAGTTGGGCGGAGACGACTTTGACCAGGTTGTAATAGACTATCTTGCAGAGCAGTTCCAGAAAGAAAACGGAATAGATTTAAGAAAAGACAAAATGGCGCTTCAAAGATTGAAGGAAGCAGCTGAAACTGCAAAGAAGGAATTGTCAAGCGCAATGACTTCAAACATCAATCTTCCGTTCATCACTGCAACTCAGGACGGACCAAAGCACATGAACATGGACCTTACAAGAGC
>DOON01000213.1 GCA_003514865.1 Clostridiales bacterium | reverse complement strand
CACAATGTTGTCAAGGCATATAACGGCGGAAGAAACGCGAAAAAAACCTTTGAGGAAATCAATGGCTCGCTGTATGACAGCGGTTGGAAATCACAATTTATGTCCGGGCTGATGATGCCCATTATGAATTTCATCGGAAATTTCGGCTATGTTGCTGTATGCGTGGTCGGCGCGGCACTGGCAATGAAGGGCACAATTTCCTTCGGAGTAATTGTTGCATTTATGATGTACATTCGCCTCTTTACTCAACCATTATCACAGCTGGCTCAATCCATGCAGCAGCTTCAAAGAACAGCAGCCGCAAGTGAGCGCGTCTTTGAATTTTTGGATGAAGAGGAATTAGCAGACGAAAGCCAGAAGCTTGGAAAATTAGAGAATATTAAAGGCGACGTTGAGNNTTTTTCCGCAAAGGTAAAAGCGGGGCAAAAAGTTGCCATCGTTGGTCCTACAGGCGCAGGAAAAACTACCATGGTGAATCTTCTTATGCGATTTTACGAAATAGACGGCGGCGAGATTTATATAGATGGCACACCCATAAGCCGAGTTACAAGAGAAAATGTGCATGACCAATTCTGCATGGTATTGCAGGACACATGGCTCTTTGAAGGAACTATAGAGGAAAACATCATATACAGCAAGCAAGGCGTCACTGATAAAGAAGTGATTGACGCATGTAAATCTGTGGGGCTTCATCACTTTATACAGACGCTGCCGAAGGGCTATGATACCATACTGAATGATAAGGCAAACCTATCTGCAGGACAAAAGCAGCTTGTTACAATTGCCCGTGCTATAATTCAGAATTCGCCGCTTCTGATACTTGATGAAGCCACAAGCTCAGTGGATACACGTACAGAAAAACTTGTACAGGAAGCAATGGATAAGCTGACGCAAGGCCGAACATCCTTTGTTATCGCTCACCGCCTGTCAACGATTAAAAATGCCGACATGATTTTGGTAATGAAGGACGGTGATATCATCGAAAGCGGAAATCATAAAGAATTGCTGGAAAATGGCGGCTTCTATGCCGAGCTTTACAACAGCCAGTTTGAGCTGGCTTTATAATAGCTATATATATTTCATACTCCTGAATACGAAAATATAAAATAATTAAGGTAAATTAAATGTTATTTATTTATTCTTAAGAATCATGTGGTAAAAATAAATAAAATCATCTGAAAAATTTAACTTGTTTCGGAAAGTTGTTTGAAGAGAAAAGGAGCATTTTATGAAAAATAAAAAAGTTAAATCAGCGGTAATTGTTGCAGCTATGTTGATTGTTGCGGCTGTGGGTATAAATACAGTCGCAAAAAAGGCATCCGCCGCAGATGCAGACCCGGCTTTATCCGCAGAAGCCGAACATACGGTTTCCAGAGATAACATATCAATTTCCGTCTCGGACAGCGGAAGCATAACTCCTACTGATAAGAGAATAATAAAATCTGAAATCAACGGAACGGTGGACGGAATTTACGTTACGGAAGGTGACCAGGTTGAAAAGGATCAGGTTTTGATTGCACTTAAATCCAACACCGCAAATGACAGCCGTACCGATATAAGGGATATTGAGCTGAATATAGAAAAGGCTCAGAAAGATTTGAACAATTTATATGAAAGCAACGGAAATCTTAACATTTATNNAAAGCATAAAAGCAGGGGATCAGATAAACAGCAATTATACGATTGCCACCATAAAGGATACGGACAATTCGTACCTCGAGGTATATTTTACAAAGAATGAATTCGATAAAATATCTGTGGGCGACTCAGCTTCAATATTTATGACTAAGTATTTCGCAACACAAACGGGAACAGTTACCGAAAAGGACAGCACTCCTGTTCAAAAGGGCGGCGGCATATTCGGATACCTGGTAACCGTAAAAATGAAAAATCCCGGTGGATATTCCGTGGGAGACCTTGCTCAGATTAGTGTGACTAATTCTCAGGGAACATACAACGGAATGGAAAACGGTAAAATAACGGATATAAAAGAAGAAAAAACAGTTTCAAAAGTAAGCGGCAAGGTGAAGTCAGTATCTGCCGAAAACGGTAAGTATATCAATGCCGGAGACCTTATCGCAACACTGGAGGGCGAGGATATAAGCCTGCAGATAGCAGAAAAGCAAAACTCAATACAAAAATATCAGGCACAGATGAAGGACCTGGCGGAAGGCGATACTGTCTATTCGCCAATGAAAGGAACCATTCTTAAAATAGATGTATCCGAAGAGGAAGTTGTCGACAGAACAACAGCATTGATGACTGTCGCCGATCTTGAAAGCATGGAGGTCAAAATATCTGTTGATGAACTGGATATAAATAAAATTAAGCTGGGTCAGCAGGCAAGCATAACAAGTGACGTGTATCCTGACGAAAAATTCGCCGGAAAGGTAAGTAAAATCTCTATGGAGGGCAACAGCCAGAACGGTGTTACAACATATGACGTCACAATCAAATTGGACGACAGAAAATCTCTTATGTCGGGAATGAATGTGAACGCTGAAATATTGGCCGAAAGCCGTGAAAATGTATTAACCGTGCCAATTGGTGCAGTTCGCAGANNCAGAATGCAGGGAGAATACATGGTTTCAGTAAAGGATTCCTCGGGTGGCGTAAAGAATGTAAAGGTTGAATTGGGCCTTGCCACAAAGGACAAGGTCGAAATTACCTCAGGTCTTTCAGAGGGAGATATTGTGTTGTACAGCAGAATGAAGGCAGAATCTTCTCAATTTCAGCAAAATGGCAACGTAAGAATAGGAATGCCCGGCATGTCCGGAGGCGCTGTGGGAGCACCGGCTGGCGGAGGCAATACAAGGTCCGGAGGCGGAAGACAATGATAGATTTAAAAGACATTACAAAGGTCTATGATATGGGTTCCGTAAAGGTCCAGGTTTTAAACGGAATCAGCCTCCATGTGGACGAAGGTGAGTTTATTTCCATAATAGGGCCCTCCGGCTCGGGAAAATCAACCCTGATGAATATTATAGGATGCCTGGATGTCCCCACCGAAGGCGAATACTACCTCGACGGAAAAGAAATAAGCACCTACAACGAAAAACAGCTGTCAAAAATCAGAAACCAAAAAATCGGCTTCATATTTCAGAAGTTCAATCTCCTTCCGAAGCTGACGGCACTGGAAAATGTGGAACTGCCTCTCATATACCGTGGCATGAACCACAAGGAAAGAAGACAGAGAAGCATTGATGCTCTTGAGAAGGTGGGTCTGAGCGACAGAATGAACCACAACCCAACTGAACTCTCCGGAGGACAGCAGCAGCGTGTTGCAATAGCAAGAGCGCTGGCAGGCGACCCTCCTGTGCTTCTCGCAGATGAACCGACGGGAAATCTTGACTCAAAGTCAGGAACCGACGTAATGAATTTAATCAGACAGCTGAGCTCCGAAGGAAAAACCATCGTCCTCATAACTCATGACAACGAGGTTGCAAAGGCGGCACAGCGAATTATAACAATCAAAGACGGCCTGATTCTCGACGGCAATACAACTAAGGAAGGAAGATAGCTATGAATGTCAAAAGCGTTACAAAGATGGCCTTTCAATCCATCTTATCCAATAAGATGAGAACCTTCCTCACAATGCTGGGAATAATAATAGGGGTTTTTGCCGTTGTGGTCCTCATATCCATCGGACAGGGAGCTACCTCCGGCGTTACGGAAAGCATATCAAGCATGGGCTCAAATATGATAAGCGTCAGTATACTCGGCAGAAATAAATCCATCAGCTTCAAGGATATACATGATTTTGAAAAGCTGGAGGGAATAAAGAGTGTAACACCGGTTTACACTACAAACGCAACCGTTAAATATGACTTGAACAATACGAGTGTAAGAATAACCGGCGGAAATGAAAATTACATGAGCATAAACAATTATGAAATAGGCTCCGGAAGGACAATAAGCCCCATTGATGTTGATTACAGAACTAAGGTTGCCGTAATAGGTCTGACTGTTTCTAAAGATTTGTTTGACGGAGACAGCGCCATCAACAAGGACATATATATAAACGGTGAGAAATATACCGTTGTTGGTGTACTTGAAGACAAGGGAAGCTCCATTATGGGAGACAACAATGAAATCGTAATAGTCCCCGTAACAACACTCATGAGACAAAACAACACAAATTCGATAACCAGCATAACCGTGCAGGCAAGTTCAGCGGAAGAATCTGCAACTGCAAAGAAAAACGTGGAGAATTACCTGCTGGATTACTTCGAGGATGAGGATTCCTACAGAGTTTTCAGCCAGGATGAAATGCTCAACACATTAAGCGAGGTAACAGGAATGCTGACGGCAATGCTTGGAGGTATAGCTGGAATATCCCTTCTGGTAGGCGGCATAGGAATAATGAACATAATGCTTGTAACAGTTACGGAAAGAACGAGAGAAATCGGTATAAGAAAAGCAATAGGAGCCGGGAGATCCAACATATTGATTCAATTCCTCATTGAATCCTCTGTAATGAGCGGTGTTGGCGGAGTTATAGGCGCTGCCCTGGGAATTGCGGCATCATATGTCATAAGCAACATGATGAATATAAGCTATACAGTCAATGTACCGGTAATAATGGGAGCATTTATATTCTCCCTGGCAGTTGGTGTTTTTTTCGGATTATATCCCGCAAACAAGGCATCAAAATTAAAGCCGGTGGATGCGCTGCGTTATGAATAATATGTGTTTTTAAGCAGAATGAGGAGATTTCTTTCGAAAGCCTCCTTATTTTTTATTTCTTCTATTTTACTTCAAGCACAGCTCCTCTGTTGCCGGATGTAACCAGCGCGGCATATCTTGCAAGATAGCCTGTGGTAATTTTCGGCTGTCTCGGCCTCCACTGCGACCTTCTTTTTTCAAGCTCTTCCTCTGAAACCATAAAATCTATTGTGTTTTCATTCATATTTATTCTGATTGTATCTCCCTCTTCCACAAGAGCAATATTTCCTCCAACTGCAGCTTCCGGAGAAACATGACCGATGGATGCCCCTCTTGTTGCACCGGAGAAACGTCCATCAGTAATCAGAGCAACGCTGCTTCCCAGTCCTCTTCCCATTATTGCAGATGTTGGGTTGAGCATCTCTCTCATTCCCGGTCCGCCCTTAGGTCCCTCATAGCGGATAACCACCACATCACCGGCTGCAATTTTTCCTCCGTTGATTGCTTCTATTGCATCCTCTTCACAGTCAAACACCCTTGCCGGGCCTTCATGAACAAGCATTTCAGGAGCCACCGCAGATCGCTTCACAACACATGAGTCCGGAGCCAGGTTACCTTTTAAAATTGCAATTCCGCCTGTCTTGCTATAAGGATTTTCAACAGGCCTTATAACCTCGTGATTTTTATTCAAACATCCCTTGATATTTTCTCCGACGGTTTTCCCCGTGCATGTCATTGCGGCAGTTTTAATGAGACCCATTTTATCAAGCTCGTT
>DOON01000209.1 GCA_003514865.1 Clostridiales bacterium | reverse complement strand
TTTTTTTTACTGATGGCGTGGATTCGGAGAGTCTGGCGAAAACAATACGGCAGATTTTATTTGGCAAAGAGATCCAATTCGAAAGTTTGTTTACAAGAGATGGATTTGTTGAATTATTTAATACAATAGGACTTGAAAAACTAGAGGGAACAACCTTAGATACTTATGTGACAGTAGCGAATGTGACAGAAATACCGGAAGAAGTAAGAGCACTAAGAACTGCAATGAATTGGTACGAAGGCAGAAAATCCGGATTTACACAATATGCTCATATAAGGAAGCCGGAAATAAACTTCATCAAAGATATATTATTGGCAACTTCGGCCATACCAATCATATATCCTCCGGAAAAAATCGGGGATCAGTATTATGTGGATGGTGGAATCAACGACCCGCTTCCTATTTATCCGCTAAACGAAAGAGGTGTCAATACAATAATTGCTGTTTCCTGCGATAAAATAAATTATCAGGCCTTGAAAAGAAAATATCCATCTATGGATATCCTGTTAATATATCCATCAAGGAACTTGGGCAATTTGTTCAATGGAACATTAAACTTTGACAATAGAAAACTTAAAGATACATATTACCTAGGCTACAGTGATGGGAAAAAAGCAATTAAAAGAATTGATATAGTGTTATCCTCTGGACGGCAACGAAGCAGGCAGGGTACTTTTGGCAGACCTACAGGATTATTTTGCACAAACAGACATTGAAACAAGCAAAGAATAACAGCACATGATTTTCGGAGATTTAAGAAATATCATGTGCTGTTTTTTAATTTTCTTATTTTACAACCTCGTATGAGCCTCTTACCATGAATATGGCGTAGCTGTTGGTGTAAACACCTCTGCCATCATCCCTTGGCACTATCAGAAGATTGTTTGCAACCACATCCATGCCTGAAACGAAATCTTTTCCCAAAGTTATGTTTGTGAGTCCGCCAAGTTCGCTGCCCACTACGGTTGCCTTTCCGCCTCTCAATATGAGCTCTGTTCCGGCTCCGCCGATTATTTTTTCGCCCGCATTGATTTCAACTATTTCAAGAGCTGATGATGTGCCTGTTCCGCCTGATCCTCCTGTGGATGGAGAACTTTCACCCAACTTGCCTATCTGTGCTTTTATATCCTTGATGTCTTCCAGACCGTAATCCTTTATAAGGCTTGTCAGACGGTCATTCAAATAGCTGAGCACAACTATGGGATCGCTTGTATCTCCCGGAGCTGCAAAAATTACAGTGGTCAGCGCAAATATAAGCACGACCGTTATTATAAGAATTTTTTTCAAACGAACACTCCCTTTATATGTATTACTTAAGCAGTAATGATATTTTATATCAAAGAAACAAATATTTCAACATAAAAAGACAGAAATCTCGTAGTACAATTTGCCAATAATAACCTAAGGTATAATTCACTGAGGTAATAAAGCTGTAACAAATGATTGAATTTGGCTTTTTGAAATGATATAATTGCAAAGTAATAAAAATCTGACGAAGAGGGTTAAAATATGCGGAAATTATGTATGACAGTAAATAAAATGTTCAAGCTGCCGGTACATCCTTTCAACCTGAATAACGAGGGCAAAAAAACATATGCTGAATGGCAGTATGAAAAAGGCATTGATACAATAAAATTTTATCTGAAACACACAAATATTGATGAAATGTTTAAGGACAAGGTTGTGCTGGATATAGGCTGCGGTGCCGCAGGCAAGACGATTTATTATGCTTCAATGGGTGTTGAGAGGATAGTCGGTGTTGAAATTCTAGGTAAATACAAGGATGAGGCGGAGCAGCTGGCAAGGAAGTACGGCATGGATGACAAATTTGAATTTGTGTGTGCCGATGCATCCAGGACTCCCTTCGAAGACGAAACATTTGACACCATAATAATGAATGATGCAATGGAGCATGTGGATGAGCCTGAAAAGGTGCTTGAGGAATGCTACCGGATATTGAAGAAGAACGGAAGGCTATATCTTAATTTCCCGCCGTACAATCATCCCTACGGGGCGCATCTCAGCGATGCCATAGGCATGCCGTGGGTTCATGTTTTTTTCAGTGAAAAAACTCTTATAGAAACGTACAAGGAGCTTGTAAAGGATTTGCCTGACGGGGAGGAAAGAGTGGAATTCAGAATAGGCAAAAGAGCCGACGGAACGGAATATTTTTCATACATAAATAAAATGACCATAAAGAGAGCGAAAACAATATTGCAGAACAGCAGCTTCAATGTGGAATATTATTCGGAGGAGCCGCTCCGGAATGTATTCAGATATCCGGCCAGGCTTCCTGTATTAAAGGAATTTCTGGTTAAGATGGTTGTGTGTGTATTAAGAAAATAAATATGGACTATTAGTTGCATATTACAAGTTGAAAAGGAGAAAAACTGGAAAAATGAAGTTAAATAAAATAGATAAGCTGGTTGTACTGCTGATTTGCTTTTCATTGCTGATGGGTATTTTAACAGTATATCAGAGAGTTGGGATTGAAAAACAGTATAAGACTGCGGAGATAATACTTGATTATAACGAAATGAAAAAATTTGCGGACAGTTCTGAAAATGACTTGGATTTCTGGCTAAGGGAATTCAAGGAATATGGTGCTCAGTCCGCTTCAATACAGGAAGAGACAATAAAGCTCTTGATAGAAGCAGGCAAGCCGCTGAAAGCCGAAATTGTTTCTGAGATGATTAAGAATTATAAATGGCAGGAAAATTACGACGGTAAAATAGTGTCGATGATACAGAACAATGAAATAGGCGGAAACGATGTAATTGTCACTACGGAAGACAAGTCTCTTTATGATTATCTGATTTCAGGTCTTGAGGAAAGATATGATAAAGAATTTTTCCGTGCGGAAATATTGGACGGTGTTTATTACATAGTTATGAAGGGTACAAATGATGATATATATTACGGAGAAATAAACAGGGCGATCAACCTTCAGGGAAAAGGCGTGTATGAAGTCAGGAAGGTTGTGGATTCAAGGCTTTTGAACATAGGTATAGGCTATGACGATGAAAAAATAAATCTTGCGAAAAATGCGGGTCTGGATGTTATACTGAGACCTATCAACTTCCCTACATACAATGAAAAGCTCACAGATGTATATAGAGCTGCCAACGTGAGATACGGACTCAAACCGAGAATATACATTCTTGGCNNAGAAAACATTGCGGTAGGACTCATTGAGAGCTCAACTCAGAGAGAGCATCTGGAGGGTGACGGTCTGACTAAGCTTGTGGAAGACTCAGGCTATAGTGCAATGAGAATATTTACAATGTGGGATTACATAAGACAAAGAAATAAGTTCTATAATTACCCAGGAGCTGAAGAAATTGAAAATACAATGTTCAGAGCTATTACTGAGCGTAATATAAGAGCTATTTACTTTAAACCGTTTTTTGAAGAGGAAAAAAGTACGAAGTTTTTAACAGATGCAGCAGAATATGAAAGAACATTCAGCAGTCTGAAAGAAAGGCTTGAGGAGCATGGTATAAAGCTGGGAAGAGCCGAGGCGATCAAGGAGTTTCATATAGGCTCAAAGAGGCTTGGAATTCTGGCTTTCGGCATAACACTTGCGGCAGTGCTTCTGTTTAGTAAAATGTTCAATATTAAGGATAAAAGAGCAAACTATCTTTATCTGGGTGCAATACCTGCCGCTCTGGTTCCGCTTGTGGCGAGGGGAGTGGCGGAAAAAGGATTTGCCTTTGGAGCAGCCGTAGTATTTTCAGGACTTGGAATATATTTCTTCATGTCACAGATTAAAAAGATATATGAATCATCCGAAAAATATTCTAATTTGAAGGTAATGTCATATTCGACAGTGATTTTGACCGTGTCTTTGGCAATTTCTGTGGCAGGAGCTATGTTCCTTGATGCAGCTCTCGCTGATGTGAAATACTTCCTTGANNTTATGTTTTTGATATACTTCATGAACAATGAAGGAGACGGATCTGTTAAAAGCATTGTGAAAACAACGGTTAAAATATTAAATCATGAAATTAAGATATACTATGCTATAATTGCGGTCATAGCTGCTGCGGTGGCATATGTATATATTTCAAGAACAGGCCATGAGACAAATATTCAGCCGTCAACCATAGAGATGGTTACAAGAAACTTCATGGAATATGTATTGCTAGCAAGACCGAGAACGAAGGAATTTCTCATTGCATTCCCGGCAATGTTTGCCGCAGTATATGCAGCGGGTAAAAAATCCGAGTTTTTTACTGGCATGTTCATGCTTTTATCTGCAATGGGAACATCTTCGGTGATTAATACATTTTCACATATAAGGACACCCATATATCTGTCGCTGGCAAGGACTGTGATTGCTCTCGGTAATGGTATTGCAATAGGCTGCGTATTAGTGATTATAATAGATTTATTATATAAAATATACGGGAGAGCACAGGAGAAGCTGAAGTGAAAAAAATATTGTTGGCGGGATATTACGGATTTGGAAACTTAGGTGACGAAGCAATATTGGAAATGGCTATAAATCAAATTCTGGAAATCACGGNNAGCTACAAAAAATAAATACAATATTAATACCATTGACAGATATAATGTATTTTCCATTTTTTACAGGCTGGTGAAGTCAGATGCTATCGTATTCGGAGGCGGCAGTTTGCTTCAGGATATAACAAGCAAAAGAAGTATCTACTACTACCTGTTTTTAATAAGGATTGCCAAAGTTACGGGGAACAAAGTAATTATGCTGAGCCAGGGCATAGGCCCAATTGTGAGTAAGATAAGTAAAAGAGCTGTTGAGAGCACACTGAGCATGGTGGATTATATTACGGTGAGAGATAAGCACTCCAAGGAATTCCTCGAAGGTATAGGAATGGATAAAAACAAAATTTTCCTATCCACAGACCCTGTGATTAATTTACATGATGGAGATGCTTCGCATGCGGCGCCAGCTGGAAAAAAGAAGGTCTGCTTCTCCCTGAGAAATTGGAAAAATGCCGATGTCAGCGATAAAATAAGCAAGGTTGCCCAGCGACTCACGGAAGACGGCATCGAATGCTGCTTCATCCCTTTTTATTACAATGAGGATTTGGAACTCATTCATGAAGTTGAAAAAAATATTGGAGACAAGGCAGTTTATTATAAGGAAAGACTTACAACAAACGATGCATATGATATAATAAAGNNACAACGAGATAATTGATAAAATAAATAATGAGGAAAGTGAAAGAACCAAGCTTTCAGCAAATGTTGAAAGCCTGAGGGAGCTCATTAAGATAAATAATAAAATACTGAAGGAAATATAGCCATGAATAAATTGAGCATTATGGGTGTAAGGATTGACAACAAATCCATGCATGAAGCGATGGAAATTATAAAAAGCAAAATTTCGAACCGTGAGCAATATGTAATTTACACACCCAATACCGAATTTGTAATGATGTGCAGGAATGACGATGAATTTATGCAGCTCATAAACAAATCCGACATAAATGTTCCTGACGGAATAGGATTGATTTATGCATCTAAAATCAAAAAGCATCCGTTAAAGGAAAAGGTGGCAGGCTATGATTTGTCGGTTAACATGCTGAAATATGCGGATGAGCAGAAGTTAAAGCTTTTTGTTGTTGGAGGTAAGCCGGGTGTTGCGGAAACAGCCATGAAAAACATACATGAGAAGTATCCCGGAATAAATATAGCGGGAAGTATGCATGGGTATTTCAAGGGAACTCATCTTGGAATGGACGGTCACGAAGAGGAGCGGGAGGTTATTGAGAAAATTAACAAAGCCGAACCTCATATATTGTTCGTTGGCTTCGGTGCTAAAAAACAGGAGCGGTGGATAGAATACAACAGGGATAAAATTAATGCGGGAATCATAATAGGGAATGGCGGTACTCTGGATGGGCTTGCCGGAAATGTGCAAAGAGCTCCTGAAATATTCATCAAATTAGGGTTGGAATGGTTCTATCGTCTGATAAAGGAGCCTAAAAGAATAAAGCGTCAGGTGCTGCTGCCAATGTTTATGCTCAAGGTGTTGTTCGGCGGCAGAGATATAGTTAAAGAAATAGAATAATTGAGTAGGAGGAAGAAAATGAAACTGTTTATTGATACGGCCAATGTGGATGAAATAAGAAAAGCGAATGACATGGGTGTTATCTGCGGTGTAACCACAAACCCGTCCTTAATAGCAAAGGAAGGAAGAGTGTTTGAAGAGGTTGTAAGGGAAATAACACAAATAGTTGACGGACCTATAAGTGCAGAGGTTATCAGCCTTGACTCTGAAGGTATGATACGAGAGGCTGTTGAGCTTGTGAAGATACACAAAAATATAATTATTAAAATACCAATGACAACCGAAGGCCTGAAGGCTGTGAAGGTTCTTCACAGTGAAAACATAAAGACAAATGTAACATTGATTTTTTCAGCAGGGCAGGCTCTTTTAGCCGCAAAGGCAGGAGCGTCCTATGTCAGTCCGTTTGTGGGAAGGCTGGATGATGTAAGTAATAACGGCATGGATCTCATAGCTGAAATAGTTGACATATTTAACAACTACAACATTGATACGGAAATAATTGCAGCAAGCATCAGGCACCCTATGCATGCAACGCAGGCTGCAAGACTGGGATGTCACATTGCGACGGTACCATTCAAGGTTCTGGAGCAAATGACAAAGCACCCGCTGACAGACAAAGGAATAGAGCAGTTTTTGAAGGATTGGGAAACAGTTAGAACACTATAAGAGGAGGAATGGTTTAATGGATAAGGAAAAATTATGCGGTATCGCCCTTAATATGAGAAAAAACATACT
>DOON01000297.1:6894-7242 GCA_003514865.1 Clostridiales bacterium | reverse complement strand
AGGCTTAAGCTGGATTACAGTGCTTAGAAAAAGAGAATGCTACAGAAAAGCATATGATGACTTTGACGCAAAAAAGGTGGCACAGTATGATGAAGACAAAATCGAGGAACTCATGCAAAATACCGGAATTGTAAGGAACCGTAAAAAGATTGAAGCTTCCATCAATAATGCAGCCAGATTTATCGAGATACAAAAAGAATTCGGAAGCTTTGATAATTATATCTGGAGTTTCGTAGACAACAAGCCGGTTATAAACAACTGGAATAATCTGTCGGAAGTGCCTGCCACATCGGAGCTTTCGGATATGGTCAGCAAGGATTTAAAAGCAAGAGGATTTAAATTTTTAGT
>DOON01000297.1:5040-6871 GCA_003514865.1 Clostridiales bacterium | reverse complement strand
GAGACAGGCTGCTTCAGGCATGGACAGGTGTAAGCGGCAGGTAAATGCCTCTGCCGCTTTCACAATGTTAACATTATCAATTACTCTTCTCTTATAAAAACAATATCCGGAACCATGGGCTCGAATCGCACTGCAGCAGCTTTTATCGTTCCGTTGTCAAACTCAAAGCTAACCGGCAATGTAATCGTAAGGATATCTTCTTTGACCCCATCTGCCTTGAACACATCATTGTGATAATGTTCCAGCGGAATATCCATATCCCTGTAAAGCATGTGCAGCACGTTATTCCTTTCGGCAATGCGCAGTATTCCGTATCCTCTGTTAAAATATGTTCCCTCATAGCCTTTTAATGGGAGTGTCATATGTGTTCCATGAACCTTTTCCTCATTAAAGTAATTTACATCACAGTCCAAATATTCTTCTTCCTCAGGGAGAGCTACACCGTGAAACCTCGATGTCCAGTCTTCATATTCCATTCCAAGGACTTCATCAAGTATGGTATACAGAGAACCATACATAAACGGCACCGTAGGAGAATGAAAATTNNTTTTCCCCGTATGTTTCCTGAATGCATGTCCTTTGTAGCTTCCCGTCTTCCACCCCATTGAATAGTCTATACATTCATAGAAACCATCGCCACCGCCGACAGAATCATCGAACTGTGAATGCACAGAATGCATTTCCATAAATGTTGAAGGATGAATGAGCGCATGTCCTTCAGATGTCTTTCCGCCGGAAATATGCATCATGAGCCATTTTGACATATCTTCTGCCGTTGAATTTACGGATGCGGCAGGTCCAGCCAAGTCCACACTCCATATTTCAAGCGGACTTAATTTTCCGTTTCCGTATCTGTATGGCACAGCATAATTATCGTCATTTTTCATAATATCAGCAGAGCAATTCGTACGCTTCATCTTAAGAGGCTCGCAAATATATTTCTGCATAAGTTCATCCCATGATTCTCCCGTAGCACATTCAGCCACATATCCTGCCATTGCGTACATGACATTGCTGTAAATCGCCTCTCCCCTGAAACCGGTGCAAGGCTGTATGTATCTTAAGCTGCCTGCCAGCTCTTCTCTCCCTCTGTCGCCCGGCCATATGGCATCATGGGCACCGAAGCCTGTCTTATGTGACAAAATATCCCTCAGTGACATGGCACTTGCAGCCGGGTCCTGCATAATAAGCTCCGGCGCATAGGTTGTAACAGGTTCGTCATAGCTAAGTATCCCCTTGTCCACAAGCACTGAAATGAGAGCTGATGTCATCGACTTTGAGCATGATGCTATACAAAATTGTGTCTTTGCCNNCTCGCAGTTTCTGAAGCCAAATCCTCCTGAATACCATGGCTTTCCGTCCTTGACAACGGCAACAGCCGCCCCTGGAATCCTCCAATAATTCATTTCCTTTTCAATTGCCGAAATTGTCCTTGATGATAAATTATTCATGCTTCCTCCAAGTTAATTTTATGTACCGCCCGTCACAGCCTGACTATTACAGGCTGATGACCAGTATACGGCAGAAATTTATTTAATATGTCCTCTGTCTTCACCCTGACTGTGGATGTATTGACACAAGGGTGGCATCCGAAATATTCACCGTCAAGCACATCCTCGTCTATTATGAGACTCACCCTGTTTTCCCTGTCATACATAAGCCCGAACACACTTAACGAGCCAGGCGTTATATTTAAAAGCTCTTCCATATATGACCCGTCAGCAAAGGAAAGTCTTGAACTGTTTATCTGACTGGACAGATTTTTAGTAAGAAACTTTAGGCCGCCCGGCATAATAAGCATGTAGAACTTTGTTTTTGACGAATTGCATAA
>DOON01000297.1:0-4945 GCA_003514865.1 Clostridiales bacterium | reverse complement strand
TACAAAATATTTTTTCTTTTGTTCCCATTTCTCGATTCTCCTGTAATTTTATTCTATCAATACAGCTGTTCCCGATGCTATTACCATCATCATGTTGTTTGCACTTCCCAAGACCTCAAAGTCTACACTCACTCCCAGGATTGCATTTGCACCCATCTGATATGCCCTGTCCTTCATTTCTTCTATGGCATGCTCTCTTGCTGCAATAAGCTCCCCTTCATAGGAATGTGAACGTCCACCGAAAAAGTTCGTGAAACCCGCTGCAAAATCTTTTACAAAATCAATGCCTGATACGACGCCTCCGAATACTACTCCCTTATATTCACGTATCCTTCTTCCTTCCAATGACGGCGTGGTTGAAATTATCATATTTCTCCTCCTTCACTATTTAATTATATTATAAGCATATTTTCTAAATTAAACAACTATGCAAAAAATAACGAACCCGTAAGCCATACGGGAAAATAATTTTGTTCCATATGACTTACGGGTATCCTCTTATTCGATAAAATCACACAGCGCTTTTATAAAGCTTTCACCTCTGACACTGTCATAATAATCTGAAGGCACATCAATCAATCTAAGCTTTATGTCCTCTTCGGACAAGCAACAAAGCAGCTCCTCCATAAATATGCCTTTTTCACCGTTTATGCTGCATGTGGGGCTTTCGTTTATTCCTATAATCCCCAGCACATTGTATCCACTGCTGATGTATTCCTTTATAATTCCCACTGCATCAGCAGCAATACCTTTATTCAATCTCCGGAAATCCTTCGTTTCATACTGCTCCTTTGTCATAGGCTCTCTTTTAAGTCCCAGGTACCTGTATTCCGGACATGGGAGCTGATGAATACCGATACCATTATTCATAAGCTCCGTTACAATATCCCTGTAGGCTCCCTCTGCTCTTGCCAGAGGATAAACAACCGTATTCTGATTCAATATGCAGTGAGAAACAAATATTACTTTTTTGCTTCTATCCATTTCAATTGTTTCCTTGAGTATATTTTGCAGGTATTTTGCTTATTAAAAGTGACACTATTACACAGCTTGCTATTTTATCAACAATATTGCTTGTAATTCTCGGAATAAATGCTGCGGCAAAAATAGACTGGCCGGATTTAACTAACCACGTAAAAAATACATCATTGAAATCTCCTGTTATTCCTCCATACACATATGTGGCTATGGGCGTTCCTATAAGCGGCGCCACCACAGACAATACAAGACCTGTTACTATTGATGTCACAATGTTGAATTTCCACTTTCTTGCTATTAAACCCACAATAATGCCCACTGCTATGTTAACAAGAGCGAATGGTATACTCTTTGGATTCGTCAGTATTCCCTGAATCACATTCGTCAGACCTCCTACGGCTGCTCCGTACCACGGACCGAACAATGCTGCAGAAAAAATCGTACCTACCGTATCCAAAAATAAGAGAGGTATATTCAGCAGCCCCACCACAGTTCCCAATACGATATTAAGTGCAATTGCCAAAGCTGAAAAAACAAGTTTAAAATTAGAATTATTTCTGTTCATATATACTCCTTGTAATTTATTAAAGTTATAGACAAGAATATCATGTCCCATGAAATTTAGTCAATTTCATGTTTTTCATACAATATCTCCCAATCATAAAAATAAGTTATACAGAACCCTTTATGCCTTTGTTTTTCCGTGTTATAATTAAAATAACATATTGAGGAGGTGGAAAGTGGAAAATATTAAAATAGACGACTCTGCCAGATTAATCGGTAAGATAAGGCTGGGAAAGGATGTATATGTTGCACAGGGGGCTGTTCTGCGCTCTGTTGATGACTCCGTAACCATCGGTAACAGATCATGGATTCTTGAAAACTCGGTCCTTGTGGGGACAGCTGATAATCCTCTGAAAGTGGGCAGCAAGACTGTATTCGGTCATAAGTGTGTTGCTTTGGGAAGNNCGGTGATTTGTGCGAAATAGGCAACGGCGTTATTTTCCTTCCCGGCTCCAGAATCGGAAATATGTGCATTTTCGGAGAGGGAACAATAATACCGTCAGGTTGTGTCATACCGGATGAATCCGTTGTGGTTGGAAGACCGGGAAAAATAATAAGGAAGCTGACACCGGAAGATAAACAAATGATTGCAAAAATGAGAGGCAACAATCTCTCATTGAGCACGTACGATGAAAACATAGTGAGCAACGAACCGAAAGAAGGTGAAAAAGTGGGAAAATTATATGAATACGGAGATAAATACCCTTTGATTGATGATTCGGCCTTCATATATGATTCGGCTGAAATAACGGGGGACGTAGTAATAGGAAGCAACTCCGTCATAGCGTCGGGAGTGAAAATAATCGGGAATTCACACGGACCGGTTAAAATAGGCAGCAATGTGCAAATTCTAGAGAACTCAGTGCTGCATTTACTGCCCGACAATGAACTGATAATTGAAGACAATGTCATCATAGGACCGGGCTGCATAATCCACGGAACCACCATTGGTGCATGCAGCATTATAGAATCAGGCTCCATAGTATGCGACTATAGCAAAATCGGAAAAAATACCTTGGTTAAATCCGGAAGCTTGGTAAAACAAAGAAGCATTTTCAGTGACAACGAAATTCTAGACGGGTTCCCCGCTAAATCGACCGGAGAGAATACCGAAACTCTGGAAAGACCGTCATGGGCTATACATAAATAAATATTTACTATTTGTTATGAAATGATTATTCAAATTTTCATAAATTAATTTGCGGCATATAATTTATATGCCGTTTTTTCTTATCGTCGTATATTTAGTCTATATCGTTTTTTATGTTGCTATATTTCATTTTTTAATATAATATGGTAATCAAACACGAGCGCATTAAAACTATAAGTAATATTTTTATCATTAACGTATGTAATATACGAATTAATTATCAGTTAGGAGGCACTATGAATAATAACATTATAAAAGAACTGTATTTTGAAAACGAACCTATTTTGAGCTATCTTCCTGGAAGCAGTGAGAGATTGGAGTTAGAAGCCGAGCTGGCAAGAATTAAAAGTACGGCAATTGATATCCCCGTGATAATCGGGGGCAAAGAAATAAGAACAGGAAATATCGGACAATGTGTATTGCCACACAACCATAAAAAGGTTATCGGCGAATACCACAAGGCAGGGAAAGAGAAAATCAAGCTTGCAATAGAAGCAGCTTTAAAATCTAAGCGTATGTGGGAAGAACTTCCGTGGCAGAGCAAGGTCGCCATATTTCTCAGAGTTGCGGAATTAGCGGCAGGCCCTTGGAGAGCGAAGCTGAACGCTGCTACAATGCTTAATCAGAGCAAGACATATAAACAGGCGGAAATAGATTCGGCATGCGAGTTGGTTGACTTTATGAAATACAATGCATACAGCCTGCAGCAAATATACGGCGAGCAGCCCATATCAACGAAAAACGTGTGGAACAAGACTGTTTACAGGCCTTTGGAAGGATTTATATTTGCGGTATCTCCCTTTAATTTTACTTCCATAGCCGCTAACCTGACAGGNNCTCCTGCAATGGCAGGAAATACTGTCATTTGGAAACCTGCATCAAACGCTGTTTATTCAGCCTATGTTGTTTACAGACTGTTTCAGGAAGCGGGCATGCCTGACGGAGTTATAAACTTTATTCCATCGAATTCAGGCGACATCAGTGATTCTGTATTGTCAAATGAGTACCTGAGCGGTATACATTTCACAGGTTCAACCGAAGTATTTTTCGACCTGTGGTCTGCCGTAGGAAAAAACATCAGAAATTACAGAACCTTCCCTCGACTCGTGGGAGAAACAGGAGGGAAAAATTACATTATAGCACATCCTTCCGCAGACAGAACCTTGCTTGTACAAGGCTTAATCGACGGTGCTTTTGAGTTCCAGGGACAAAAGTGTTCCGCAGCCTCAAGAGCATATATATCAAAAAGTGTGTGGGCTGATATTAAAGTGGCGCTGATTGAGAAAGCATCCTCATTAAAAGTGGGAGACATCGAAGAAATCGATACTTTCATGGGAGCAGTAATCGATAAAAAATCATTCGATACAATAGCAAGCTACATCGAGTATGCGAGAAGCTCAAATAATGCGGAAATATTAGCTGGTGGAACCTATGATTGCAGCACAGGATACTTCGTTAACCCTACAATAATATTGACAGAAGATCCGCATTTCAAAACAATGGAAGAGGAAATTTTCGGACCCGTTATCACAATATATCTGTATAACGATGAAAATTACAGCGAAATTTTATCTCTCTGCAACAACACTTCAAAGTACGGATTAACGGGCTCCATTTTCGCCAAGGACAGATATGCAATAGAGGAAGCTGAAAAAGAGCTTATTCATTCCGCAGGAAACTTCTATGTGAATATCAGACCTACGGGAGCTGTTGTAGGTCAGCAGCCTTTCGGAGGTTCCAGATTATCGGGAACAAACGACAAAGCAGGCTCAAAATTTAATATGATGCGCTGGATGAGCCCGAGAGTAACAAAAGAATACTTTGCTTAAAATGCATGTGACAGTTGGGATATGAATTCCCAACTGTCACATTTTTTATTTATATTTATTTCTGTATATTACATATGAATAAATCACGGGAATCAGTGCCAGAACCAGTGCTAAAAATGTAAAAACAATGAAATTCATATTCTTCGGCAGTACTGCTGTTGCCATCATGAGTATTCCTCCAACGAACCAGAGCTTCCCTTCAAATCTATGTGTTTTAAACCATATTTCCTCATCCGAGAGTGTCCAGCTTGTTCGTATGCCCGCATAAAAGTTCTGCTTGAATTTCGGCATTGAATTTCCTATTACTGTGAACAGCATTCCAACGGCAACAGGCATTATTATGCTTATATTCAGTATCTTAACATTCATGCTGACAGCAATTGTGTACAGCTGTATCATGAACATGAGCAATGAAACCGCAAAA
>DOON01000296.1 GCA_003514865.1 Clostridiales bacterium | reverse complement strand
GTAGAAGCAATGGTAAACAAAGTCGCTGTAGGGAAGGGAACGGGAAAAAGCAAAAAACTAGCCGAGCAGGATGCTGCCAAAAATGCACTGAAGGCAGAAGGCCAATTAAATGGATAAGATGAAAATAATTCCTGTATTTGTCCCTCATATAGGATGTCCTAACGACTGTGTGTTCTGCAATCAGAAAAGAATAACCGGAAAGGGAACTGTATCAGCAAATGAGGAGTATGTTGTAAATATTGTTGAGGAGTGCATAAAAACAATAAAGAAGGATACCTTCACCGAGCTTGCTTTTTTCGGCGGCTCGTTTACGGCAATAGATCTGAGAGTTCAAGAGGAGCTTTTAAAAATTGGCAAGCATTACAAGGATATAGGAGTTGTGCACAGGATGCGCTGCTCCACAAGACCTGATGCCATAAATGAGGATATACTTAAGCTTCAGAAAAAATACGGTATGGATGTTATTGAGCTGGGAATTCAAAGCCTGAACGATGATGTTTTAAGACGGTCCAACAGAGGGCACACGTCAACTGACTCAAAGAACGCCAGCAGGCTCATAAAGGAGCATGGATTTATTTTAGGACATCAGATTATGCCGGGGCTTCCGGGAAGCACAACAAGGACGGATATGGAAACATGCGATGTTTCAATTTCCATGGGGCCTGACATGGTGAGGATTTACCCAACGCTGATAATAAGGGACNNAATGAGGCGGTGGATATTTCAGCATACATGTACAGCAGGTATTCAATAAATAACATAAATGTAATAAGGATGGGTCTGCAGGGCACTGACACCATAAATGAGCAGGGAGATGTTATTGCAGGGCCGTTTCATCCTGCCTTCAGGCAGTTGGTGGAGGAAAAACTGTATTTGTCTTCGGTTTTTATGACCTTAAAGGAATTTGATTTAAAAGGGAAGGACATATGTATCTGTGCGGACAAAAAGCTCATAAGCAGCATAACGGGACAGAGACGGTCAAATGTCAATAAGCTTAAAGAAATGCTTTCTATAAGAAATATATTTTTCAGGGAATCAACATCAGCTGAAGAAGATTTAATAACAATATACAATGAACAAAATAAATTAGGCAGTTTTGAAAGGAAAGAAATATTCAACAACTACCTGAGGAAGCAGGGGGAAAAATGTATTTAAAAAAAATATATATAAACGGGTTTAAATCCTTTGCGGAAAGAACGGAAATCATTGTTGAAAAAGGAATTACGGCAGTTGTGGGCCCTAATGGCAGCGGAAAGAGCAACATATCCGATGCCATCAAATGGGTGTTAGGAGAGCAAAGTGCCAAATCTCTCCGCGGGGGGAAGATGGATGATGTAATATTTGCGGGAACTGAAAAAAGGATGCCTTTAGGCTATGCCGAGGTAAACCTGATATTTGACAATGAATCGGGAGAGATTCCAGTTGAATACAAGGAAGTAGGCATTAAAAGAAAGCTCTACAAGACAGGGGAAAGCGAATATTACATAAATAAGCAGCAATGCAGGCTCAAGGATATAAAAGAGCTGTTCATGGATACAGGTGTAGGAAGCGAAGGATATTCTTTTATAGGACAAGGCCGTGTTGAGGACATATTGAGCCCCAACTCTGAAACAAGAAGGAAGGTATTTGAAGAAGCTTCCGGTATAGTCAAATACAAAATCAGAAAAGAGGAATCGGAAAGACGTCTGGAAAAGACCGATTCCAATCTTGATAGGGTAGAAGATATTATTCATGAGCTGGAGGAACGCATTGCTCCTCTTTCAGAGCAAAGCATCAAGGCACAGAAATATATTGAAACCAGAGAAAACTTGAAGCAATACGAGCTTAATTACCTTGCCCACGAGTACGAAAAACACAGTGAGCAGCTTAAGGCTCTGGAAAACCAGAGAAATCTGGCATTGGAGCAGAAAATAAAGCATCAGAAAAGAAGAGATGCTTTNNGATGAAATACAGCATAAAATCAAGGAACTTGAATCACAGAGAGATGTAATAAGCAAGGAATATGAAAGCTGTCAGAGACTGTGCCAGGTTCATAAAGAAAAAAAGCTGCTGTATGTAAGCAACATCAACAATGTTAAGACTGAGGCAGAGGAGCTTAAAAAAAGGAATGAAAGCCTTTTGCAGGATATAGCTTTGCTTTCCGAAGAAAAAGACAAGCTGGCTGAAGGGCTGAACAGCGACATGGAGAAGTTCAATTCCATGAACGAGGAAAGCAAAATATACAAGGAAGAAATTGATAAGGCAATCCATAGCATCGAGGAGCAAAAGGGCCTGCTGTTTGATCTGCACAAGGAAATAAACAGGCAGAACAGCCAGAAAAGCACAATATATTCATTCATATCAAATAATAATGAAAGAATAGAAAATTTAGCATCTGAAATAGAGTCTGAAGTATCAGAAAGACAGAATAAGCTTGAAATAATTCAAAAGCTTGAGGAAGAGCAGGCAGGAATTACTTCAGGGCTCGCGGGCAAAAATGCAGGTCTTACAGAGCTTGAGCATAAATTAATTGTATCAGAAAAAAACAGAGATTCCCTCAGCGATGAAATAAGAAAGCAGAGCGAAGACATAAGCAGCTCAAGGTCAAAGATGAATATAATTTCCAACATGGAAGCCTACTATGACGGATATTACAAAAGCATTAAGACGGTAATGAACAACAAGGAAAAAGAGCCGGTACTTAGAAATTCCATAAGAGGCACCGTAGCCGATATAATCAAGACTGAGAAGCAGTATGAAACAGCAATCGAAGTTGCCTTGGGTTCAGCAATACAAAATATAATAGTAAATACAGATATTGAAGCAGAAAATATAATTGAGTATTTAAAGAAAAACAAAATAGGAAGAGTAACATTCCTTCCAATAAACATGCTTCAGGAAAGAAGCTTGAACAAAGTGGAGCAGGAGGTTTTAAAAGACCCAAGTGTTATAAACACAGGGGACATGCTTGTAGATACAAATCCTGAATTTGAAGCTGTTATAAAGAATCTTCTAGGAAGAATAATAATAGTGGATAATTTGAACAACGGCTTTAAAATTTCAAGACGTTTGGGAAACTCCGTAAAAATCGTAACACTGCAGGGTGACGTAATCAATGCGGGCGGTTCTGTAACGGGAGGACACATAAGCAGCAATCAAAACCTTTTGGGAAGAAAGAGGGAAATCGAGGAGCTTAAGGAGTATATCGAAAGTTCATCAAAAGAGCTTAATGAAAAGTACAACCAGCTTAATTCCGTTTTATCAGAATTAAAAAGCTGCAGCGAAAGAATATCAACAATTAAAAATGAAATCAACGATGCAAAAAACCTTTACGGAATGAATTCTTCAAAAATTGGCATGCTGAAGGAGCAGGCTGAGAAGGATGCTGCCGCCATAAGAAAATATGGAGAAGAAATGCAGTATATCAAGTCTGAAAAGGAAAAATACGAAAATGAGCTCAAAGAAATTACTGAAGCCATAGAAGCTGTAAAGAAAAGCATTGAAGGAAAAGAAAGAGACATTGAGCAGATTGTTCTCCAAAATGACGCCAACAGAAGCAGGTTTGAGGATTACAACAATGTTATATTGAAGCAGAGGGATTTGGTTGCCGAGGTAACTCAAGAAATAAGGCTTAAGGAAGAAAGAATAAAGAGTATCGAAGGCGAAATGCAAAGAAACAAGGAAACTCAGCTACTGAAGGAAGAAAGCTTAAAAAGTATTGACAATGAAATACAATCTGCTGAGGCTGCAATTCAGGAACACAGCAGCAAGTCAGAAATACTGGATGCGGAGCTTAAGGCTCTAAATGAAACCTTCATGAATGAAAAAGAAACCCTTGATGCCGCGCAGGCTTCAATCTATGAATATCAAAGTAAAATAAACGATGCAAACAAAGCAATAACGGAAATTCTCGACGATGAAAACAAAATGAATGTCAGAATCGAAAGAGAAAGTTCCAAAATTGAAGAAATTTCTTCAAAACTTTGGGAAGACTATGAAATAAATTATGCAATGGCTTTGAAATACAAAGATGACAGCATAAGCCAGACCAGGCTGTACAATGAGGTAAGCACGCTTAAAAGGGTAATTAAGGAGCTTGGAAGCGTGAATCTGGATGCAATAGAGGAGTATGAGGAAGTAAAGGAAAGATTCGACTTTCTTACAAAGCAGAAAAAGGATTTAATCGATGCAAAGCAGCAGCTTAACGAGGTAATAAAAGAGCTGGAAAACCAGATGAGAGAAAAATTTGTTGAAGAATTTGCAAGTATCAGGGTAAAATTCAACGAAGTATTCAGGAAGTTGTTTAACGGTGGAAACGGGGATGTGTACCTGGAGGATGAAGCTGATGCATTAAATAGCAATATAGAAATTGCTGTCCAGCCCCCGGGCAAGAAGCTGAGTAAAATTTCTTTGCTGTCCGGCGGTGAAAAGGCTCTTACGGCCATAGCCCTGTTGTTTGCAATTCTAAAGACAAAGCCTACTCCCTTCTGTGTTCTAGACGAAATTGAGGCTGCTTTGGATGATGCAAATATAAACCGATTTGCTCAGTACCTGAAGGAGTTCTCAAAGGAAACTCAGTTTGTGGTAATAACCCACAGAAAGGGCACCATGGAGCATGCCGATACAATGTACGGAGCAACAATGGAGGAAAAAGGAATTACCAAGTTAGTTTCTATGAAGTTAGGAACATTGGGTGATATATAAGGAGGAATTATGTTTAATTTTTGGAAAAAGAATAAAAATGAGAATGAAAACGAAATAAAAGATTCTGTTGACGACATTGTCAAGGATGAAAATGATACAAAAGCTGTAAATGATGAAAAAGAAGCTAAAGATGAAAATCATGTGGTTGATACCACAAAGGAAGAGGTTGTTGAAAAGAAAGGCCTGAGTTTTTTTGAGCGTCTGAAGGAAGGGCTTTCAAAGACAAAGAAAAATTTAACAGAACAAATTGAAAGTATTGTATTCAGACACAAAAAAATTGATGATGATTTTTTAGAGGAGCTTGAGGAAATTTTGATTACCTCTGACATGGGCGTTGAAACAACCATGGATATCATTGATTATATCAAGGCGGAGGCAAAGAAAAGAAAGCTTGAAGACACTTCTGAAATAAAGGATATAATCAAGGAATATCTTGTGAACATGCTCGAAGAGCATGAAGATAAGGAAGAATTGAATGATGTTCAGAGAGTGATTTTAATTGTAGGAGTAAACGGAGTAGGAAAGACCACATCAATAGGAAAAATCGCCTACAGGCTTAAGGATTCAGGGAAAAGTGTCATTGTAGCGGCGGCGGATACCTTCAGAGCGGCAGCGGTGGAGCAGCTTAAGGAATGGTGTACAAGGGCAGGCGTGGACATAATTGCATCCGAGCAGGGTTCAGATCCCGGAGCTGTTATATTTGATGCAATACAGGCTGCAAAAGCACGAAAAACAGATGTGCTCATATGCGATACAGCCGGAAGACTCCATAACAAAAAGAACCTAATGAATGAGCTGAGCAAAATTTTTAAAATGCTTGATAAGGAATTTGTTGATGCTAAAATAGACGTATATCTTGTAATAGATTCCACCACGGGCCAAAACGGAATTATACAGGCAAAGCTGTTTGCGGAGACATGCAATATAAACGGTCTCATCCTCACAAAGCTTGACGGAACTGCTAAGGGAGGGATCGCATTCCCCATAGTGAATGAATTAAAAATTCCTATCAAGTATATATGCGTGGGAGAAAGAATAGACGACCTTCAGGATTTCAACGCATCAGATTTCGTAAATGCTATATTTGAATAAAACATAGGCTGTTGCTATGCAACAGCTTTTGTATGCCCTAACCATGTTTTTCCGACTTCTCAAACTGACCTCTTATTAATTATTAAAACTGAGCATTTACTCAATGTCAGAATGAAATATAATATAGTTATAAAATAGGTCGGAGGGCGTTATGAGTACAGATAAAAGGAAATTTTCAATATATCAGATGGCTGTCATAGGATTGATGGCTGCAATGGTTTTTGTTGCAACGAATTTCAGGATAGAAATACCTACACCTCTTGNNAATGCTGCACCTGGGTAATGTAATGTGCATTCTGTCCGGACTTTTGTTCGGAGGGGCTGTAGGGGGATTGGCGTCAGGCTTTGGCTCCGCAATTTTTGACTTGTTTGACCCGTCATTTGCTCCTGAATTCTGGATAACATTTATTTTGAAATTTGCTATGGGATATATAGCAGGAACTATTTCACATTTTAAGGGATACAATGGTCAGAACAAAAAAATCAATATCTGTGCAGCTATAGCTGGAGCGGCAGCATATGTTGTGCTGTATATCTTAAAAACAATAATAATGCAGTATGTTGTTCTGGGCAGTAACTGGGAAGCTGTAATCGCGGTGGCAGGCACAAAATTTATCGTATCTTCAACCAACGCAGTGGTAGCAGTTATTGCATCAATTGCACTTTCACTGAGCATACGTCCGGCACTGAAATCAGCGGGCATATTTGAAAAAATGAACGGAAGATAACACTCAATGCTGTCGGGCTACTTGCTTGGCAGCATTTTCATGCACCAATAAATTTATTAAAGGGAGGACATATGAAATTAACACCAATTAACATTACAGATTTATGCGTATATCCGTCAGAGTTTAGGCCGCTTTTTTCCGGCGCAAGACTGTACGACAGCAGCTGCTCACCTGAAGCAAAGGTTATTTTCATAGATAAGGATGGCGGTTATTTTTTGAAATCCGCGCCGAAGGGTACGTTAGAACGTGAAGCCGCAATGACGCAGTATTTTTATGGTAAAGGCCTGTCCGCGAATGTACTTGCATTTATCAAAGATGAGTATGACTGGCTGCTCACAGAGAAAATTCATGGTGACGATTGCACTGCGGAAAAATATTTGGAGAATCCGGAGAGATTGTGCGATACTCTTGCGGAAAGGCTTGCCATGCTTCACGCTACTGATTATATAGGCTGCCCCGTACCGAATCATACAGAGCGATATATGTCTAAAGCGGCACAGAACAAGATGAGAGGCAGCTATGACACAAACTTGTTTACTGATAACTGGGGCTACAAGAGCGCGGAGGAGGCGTGGTCCGTTGTAGAAGAACATGGGCACTTGCTGCAGGCAGATACGCTGCTGCACGGAGACTACTGCCTGCCCAATATCATACTTGATGACTGGGCGTTCAGCGGATTTATCGACCTCGACAGCGGTGGTGTAGGTGATCGCCATGTTGACCTGTTTTGGGCAACATGGACATTATTTTTTAATCTCAAGACAGACAAGTACCGTCAAAGATTCATTGACGCTTACGGCCGTGACAGAGTAGATAAGGACATGCTGAGACTTGTTTCAGCCATCGAGGTGTTCGGATAGATGCGAAGACGAATCCACGTAAAGAATTCTTATAAAAATAAGTTATTCTCATAAAAAAACTATTGACAAAGTTCTTTATATGCGATAAAATTCACTGTCAAGCTAAATACTTTACAGTAGGTGAGATATGTTAGAGAAAAAATTTATCTTTAGTGTCTTGTATGACTACTATGGAGATTTGCTGAAGGAAAACCAGGCGAATATAATTGATCTGTATTATAACCAGGACTGTAGTCTGTCTGAAATTGCTGAAGACATGAATATCAGCAGACAGGGCGTGTATGATGCCTTGAAAAGGGCGGAAAAAAGCTTGATGGATTACGAAGAGAAAATAAAGCTTTATGAAAAATATGAGAAATACTCAGAAGCAGCAGAAAATATTATAAAGCTTGTCTCAAGCATAGAAGGCGAAAGCAATAGAACAATAGCAGAAAAAATAAAAGTTGAAGCCGCAAAAATAATTAATGAAGGGTAGAGAAAATGTTTGAGAATTTATCTGATAAACTTCAAAATGCATTACAAAAGCTAAAAGGCAAGGGTAAGCTGACTGAAAAAGACATAGATGCAGCAATGAAGGAAGTCAAGATGTCACTGCTTGAAGCCGATGTTAACTTCAAGGTTGTAAAAACATTTATCAACAATGTGAAGGAAAGAGCATTGGGCTCTGAAGTAATGGAAAGTCTGACTCCCGGACAGCAGGTTGTTAAAATAGTTCATGAAGAGCTTGTGAAGATAATGGGTCAGGGCGAAAGCAGACTTAAAATCAATTCCAATGACATAACTTACTTTATGATGTGCGGTCTTCAGGGAGCAGGTAAGACAACAGCTACCGGAAAGCTTGCAAACAAGCTTAAAAAAGACGGAAAAAGACCTCTTCTGGTTGCCTGTGACATATACAGACCGGCTGCAATCAAGCAGCTTCAGGTTGTGGGTGAAAGTGTCGGAGTTCCCGTATTTGAAATGGGAGACAAAACAAGCCCTGTTACAATTGTGAAAGAAGCCATGAAGCATGCAATGAAGCATGGTCATGACATAGTTATTATAGATACTGCGGGACGTCTGCATATTGACAATGAGCTCATGGATGAACTTGTTCAGATAAAACAGACGGTTAAGCCGGATGAAATATTGCTTCTCCTGGACGCCATGACAGGACAGGATGCAGTAAAGGTTGCGGAAACCTTCAATGAATACCTTGATATTACGGGAGTAATCTTGACAAAGGTTGATGGTGATGCAAGAGGCGGTGCCGCTCTTTCAATAAGAAATGTGGTAAATAAACCGATTAAGTTCCTGTCGGTAGGTGAAAAAATGGATCAGCTTGAAACATTCCACCCTGACAGAATGGCATCAAGAATTTTGGGAATGGGCGATGTGCTTTCAATAATAGAAAAGGCTCAGAGCGCATTTGACGAAAAGCAGGCCATGGAGCTTCAGAAGAAGCTCAAAACACAAGATTTCAATCTTGAGGATTTCCTTACACAGCTCCAGCAGATGAAAAATATGGGGCCTTTGGATGAGCTTCTGGAAATGATGCCTGGTATGGGAGGCAACAAGAAATTAAAGGGCCTAAAGGTTGATGAGAAAGAATTGGTGTTTACGGAAGCCATAATTCAGTCAATGACAAAGAAAGAAAGGCTCAACCCCACAATTATAAACGGAAGCAGAAGAAAAAGAATTGCTGCGGGAAGCGGAACATCTGTTCAAAGGGTAAATCAGCTTTTAAAGCAGTATGATGAAATGAAAAAACTCATGAAGAAATTCTCATCAATGGGTATGGGAAAGAAAAAAGGCATGGGCGGAATGGGCAAGTTCAGAATGCCATTTTAATTCATCAAATAAATAGTTAGAAATAGGTTTTTCCTTTTTCATATATATTAAATTTACAAGGAGGTGACAGTATGTCAGTAAAAATCAGGTTAAAAAGAATGGGTTCAAAAAAGAAACCTTTCTACAGAATAGTTGTAGCAGATTCTCGTTCACCAAGAGAT
>DOON01000266.1 GCA_003514865.1 Clostridiales bacterium | reverse complement strand
ATATATTTAATATAGTTAGACCAAATTTGAGTTGCACTCATTTCAGAAATCAGAATTGTAGACGGGAAAATAGGTTCGGGCGCAAAAGTACCAAAAAATTTAATCAACGGGATAAATCCAAGCCATGCTACAACAGAACCCGCAAACATTAATATTGAAGTGCTCGTTCCAACTATAAACCCAACACCCAGCAAAGACGCTAAGGTATCAATACCTATCATCGTTCCCTGATAAGCAACGATTGTATATGTAGCAGTTTCACTCCACAGACCTAATCCTCCGGACAGCACTTTATAGCCAAGTCCAACTCCAAGTCCTTTTAAAACAGATTTAAATCCTTGGCCGCCTTGATTTGAATTTACTAAAACCTCAGCTTGAGCCATGGATTCCGGATATATTAAATTTCCATGTTCCTGCACTATCAAATATTTTCGAACCGGGGTTATAAAATAAACTCCCATAATTCCGCCTATAACTGTTACTAATGCAACGGTAATGAGCGAAAGATTATAACCAATCAGTATAATAGCCGGCAAAACAAATATGATACCTCCGGCAATAGATTCTCCCACTGCTGCAAGAGATGCCACATAGTTCGCCTCTAATATACTGTTTCTCCTAAATATTGATTTTAACAGTCCCGTTGCAAGAATTGCCCCAGGTATTCCTGCTGAAATCGTAAGTCCCACCTTTAGTCCCAAATATGTATTTGCTGCGGCAAACACAACAGCAAATATTATACCCATAATTATTGAATACCCCGTCGCTTCAGGCATAACCTCAGTCGTTGGAATAAAAGGAATATAATCCTCTCCCTTTATACCGCCATAAGCTTGTTTAGATAGTCTTTTTGAATCATTTGTCATGTAAAAATCCTCCTGCAGTAGCTATTTTAAATCTTCAAGTAATTTGTTAAGGAAGCTCCAAACTCTCTCAACAGATGCAATACTTAAGTGTTCCTTTTCGGTATGTACATCATATAAATTCGGACCAAAGCTTATCATGTCGGTATCAGGCAAAATTTCTTTTAAAAGTCCGCATTCAAGCCCTGCATGTATAGCACTGACCACTGCCTTTTTACCAAATAGCTCCTCATATACCTTTACTGCCTTTTCACGAATTTTGGAATTCTGATCAAATTGCCATGCGGGATATGAGCCATTTTCTTCTGTTTTTGCATTAGTCCTTCTTGCAATTACCTCAAGAACATTTAATATTTCCCTTAAAGAACTGCTGGAAGCTGATCGCACAGATGTTGTTATCACGATATTATTATCTTTCTCCTCAATAATAGCATTATTTAAACTTGCTTGGACTAAACCATCGATGTCTTTAGACATATAATAAACACCATCAGGTACCATCATAATGAAATCTATCAAATCATCATTAAACTTTTTAGAGTAGACATCTTTTACCTTTATTTCGTCAACTTCTATAGTAAGCCCGCCATCTTCTACACGATACTCCTCTTTTAAATCAATAATCAGGTTATTAATGACTTCTTTTACCTTTGCTGAGTCATCAACTAAAATAATTGCCTTTGCTTCACTTGGTATAGCATTATGTTTTGTACCACCTTGGATTTTAGACAACCTTATATTAAATTTATCATTGCACTCTGATAATATTCTCCCAAGGAGCTTAATGGCGTTTGCTCGTTGCTTAACTATTTCCATGCCCGAGTGACCGCCTTTTAGCCCAGAAATCTTTATTTCCAGCCCGGTTCCGCTTTTCTCTTGTTTTTCAATATTAAATATAGTTGTTATATTTGCCCCGCCTGCACAGCTTACCAAAAATATTCCCTCTTCTTCGGAATCTATATTAAATAGAATCCTACCGGATAGATGTTCGCTTGATAATGCATGAACACCGTCCATACCGGTTTCCTCACTGGTAGTAACCAAAAGTTCAAGCGAAGGATGTTTTATGACTTCGGAATCCAATATCGCAAGACCATACGCAACTGCTATACCATTATCGCCACCTAAGGTAGTATTGTTTGCCCTCATGATATCCCCTTCTGCTATCATCTCGATAGGATCTTTTGTAAAATCATGATTGCTGCCCTTACCTTTTATACAAACCATATCCATATGTCCTTGGATAATCACTGTATCGGCTTTTTCATATCCCTTTGTCGCAGGTTTTTTTATGATAACATTAAAAGCATCATCCTGATAAACTTCTAAATTTCTTTCTCTTGCAAAATTCACAAGAAAATCACTTGCTTTTTTTTCATCACCGGAACACCTTGGAATTTGATTTAGCTCATGAAACCAATGAAATACTTTTTCAGGTTTTATATTCTTTAAATCCATATTTTCACCTCAATATTTCTCATAACCTTTAATTTTTTATTTAAACAACAATAATTATTCCCTATAACATCTATTTCTATCCAAGAGCTATTAAATATTAAGGAAATGAAGGAGAAATATAAAAAGGCAGGAAGTTTCATAGGTTTTTACCTTTGATTTCTCCTGCTTAAAAAAACTTAATTTAATTGTCAAATAAGCTTATCCATTTTCTCAATCACTTATCACAACTACTTCACTTCTTCTTTTCATCAGTGATAGCATGCCATGTGCACTCTATTTCTTTAATCTTATATTCATTAAACGCCTCTGATTAATTTCTCACTTGCCTGTTTTTCATCCTTGAAGGGTTCACTTTTATTGAGGGAAACAGGTGCAAGTTTCTGCATGACCAATAATAATTTGTAGTCCATGCTATATAGAAGTAGATGACAAATATTCATGGCAGTAATTGTAACAAGGCAGACTTAAAATTTTAATAAATGTAAAAATTACGTCTTGCAATTTATAATGTATTCTGTTAAAGTTTAATTGTCTATTAAAATATAGAAATATAATGATGGATAAATAATATATAAGGATGTAAATAATATGAGTGAAGATAAAGAAATACTTGATTGCTGCTGCGGCGGAGAGAGCGACGACGATTGCGGCTGTGGCTGCGGATGCGACCATGACCACGAACATGAAGAAGAAATAATGACTATTACACTTGAGGACGGCAGTGAAGTTGAATGTGCAATCATTGCAATTTTCCCTGTTGAAGATAAAGACTACATAGCATTGTTGCCATTGGAAAACCAGGAAGACGGAGAGGTATATCTCTATGGCTTCGAAGAGTATGAAGACGGTACATTTGAACTGTTAAGCATTGAATCAGATGACGAATACGAAGCAGTGACAAAGACTTTCGATGAAATCCTTGATGATGCTGAAATTGATGAGTTATTTGACGAAGAAGACGAAGAAGAC
>DOON01000185.1:4566-9464 GCA_003514865.1 Clostridiales bacterium | reverse complement strand
ATGCATATTAATGCTTCACAACAATGGCCACCAGGCCATTTTTGTGTTTTTGCACCTTTAATTATTTCTGCTCTGTTTCCTTCCTTACTTCATTCAAGTAAAGCACCGAGGCCTTTTTAACCGTGTCGTTTTCAGCAGAATTATAAACTTTTTTGTCTATAGTCCTTATTGGCAGCACATCATTTGATGTACCTGTTATAAACGCCCCATCAAAGGAGTCAAGCTCATCAATTTTTATTATTTTTCTCTCAACTGAAATTCCGTTGTTCTCGCAAACTTCGATTACCTTGTTTCTTGTCACTCCTAGAAGCACTGCGAAATCGGGTGATGTAACAAGTTTATTGCCTTTAACAAAAAATATATTCGATCTGCTTCCTTCGCTGACCGTACCGTCCTCATTGACTAAAATTGCCTCAAATGCCTTGGACGCATCCATTATTTGCTGTACTTTTTCCTTGAAATCCTTTTGGAATGACTTTACATTTGGATTATGTCTCTGTACAACGGCAGTTACCGTATGGACTCCCGTCTCAAATTGCTGCTTTGATGGATAATAGCTCTCAATAAAATAAAACAGAGCAATCTCACCGCTGTTGTAATAATAAGAAACTCTTATGTTGCAATTTTCAAATGAATTTTCACTTATCAGCAGCTCGATTGATTTTTTGTAATCGTTAAAATCAACATGACCTTTTATACCGCTTAATTGGATGCTTTCTTTCATGCGTTGGAAATGTTCTTTCAAAAACACTGCCCTTCTGTTTATAACGCGTATTACCTCATAAATTTTCGAACTGTCCTCATCAAGCAGCCTATTGAGCTCTTCTTTATTGATTATAGTTCCGTTTTTAACATTTTTTTCAGACAATATATTCATATTTTTTCCTCCCAAAACAAACTAATTTCATTTTTAATCGCTTCTGATTTACTCACATTTTTATAATGCTTCCAATGCTCAGGAAAAAGCCCGACATAAGACATCTGGCACAGCCTTGAGTCAATAAGCAGCACCACACCTCTGTCTTTTTCCGTCCGAATGACCCTTCCTGCCGATTGAAGAATTTTATTAAATCCGGGATATTTATATGCAAAATCATATCCTGAATTGAACTTTGCATCAAAGAAGTCTCTTATTATGTTTCTTTCAAAGGAAAGCTGAGGTATTCCGGTTCCTATTATAACCGCTCCTATTAATTTTTCAAGGGGTAAATCAATTCCCTCCGAAAAAACACCTCCTACTACCGTAAACAGAACCACATTATTTTCATTGTTGAATTTGTCAGTAATTTCTGACTGCTCTTCTTCACCCATACCCTGAACCTGGAATATAATATTAGATGTGTCATAGAGGCTTTTGTATACTTCTGCCACTTTTTCCATATAGCTGTAGGATGGGAAAAATACCATGTAATTTCCTGTCCTTCCCCTTACGACTTCATTTATGCAGCCGCAGGCAGCTTTAATGTTTGAATCCCTCAGCTCATACTTCATGGATATATCCTGTGTAATCATGAGCTTTAGATTATTTTCATCAAAGGGAGACCTTATTTTCAATATGTAGTCATCTTCACTTCCTCCAAGCATATATCTGAAAAACTTCAAGGGTGTGAATGTAGCCGAGAAAAATACCGAAGCCCATGCCCTTTCCAGAATTTCTCCAAGTATCTTCGAAGGATCCGTCAAAAACAGCTTCACCATTGTTTTTCTTCCGGTAAAATCGGCATAGTAGCAAAAATTATCGTCCGCAATTTCCGATATTTTAATGAAAAAAACACTTTTGAAATATGCATCAATAAGCTGTTCGGGAATATTGACATTTTTCCTGTCATTTATATATTCTTCCGCCAACAGAGCAAATTTCCTCAGGGTATTTATTAAGTCCGACGGCTCTTCTTCAAATATGAATGACTCCTGAGAGTTTCTCTTTATTTCAATAAATTTTTTGTTGATTGCCGATAGGCTGCTGCCTATTTTTTTATTGACGTTTTTCATTGATTTATAAGTATCATAAAACTCTTCCTTGATCAGCTCAGGTGAGTACATGCTCCTTGCTCTGTCCTCTAAGTTGTGTGCCTCGTCTACAAGAAGTATATCATTACTGTTTTTGAAAACATCATCTCTTTGAAGAGCAACTCTGGGGTCAAAGTAATAATTGTAATCACACACCACAATATCTGACATATACGCTAAATCCAGGCTGAATTCAAAGGGGCATATTTGNNTGTATTCCCTATCGTACAGACAGTGGTTTTTCACGGAATCTTTAAGGGGATCGTTTAATCTGTCATAATATCCTCTTGCATACGGGCAATACTCAGGCTCGCATTTAGTTTCTTCCATAAAGCAGATTTTATCCTTTGCCGTAATGACGGTTGTACGCAGTCTCAGACCATTTTCGGCCATCAGCTTTATTGTGTTGAATGCAATTGATTTTGTTGATGATTTTGCCGTCAGATAATATATTTTGGAATTACTTTTGTAATTCAATGATTTAATTGCAGGAAACAACACAGATATCGTCTTTCCCACACCCGTTGGGGCCTGTGCGTACAGATTTTTTCCTTCCTTTATTGCCCTGAATACTGCGACAGAAAAATTTCTTTGTCCCTGTCTGTATTCAGTGAAAGGGAATTCAAGTTCATCAACGGTTTTTTCTCTTTCCTTACGGAGATTAATAATCGTTTGAGCCCAGTCCACATACATGCTTAAAAGGCTGTAAAAAAACTCTTCCAGCTCATGCAGTGTGTAGGCGTGAATAAATGTCTTGGTCTTTCCCGTATCCAGATTGAAATATCTGAGCTGCACATTCAGTTCATTTAACTCTTTGTCAAGACCGTAAATATATGCATAGCACTTTACCTGCGCCAGATGAGCCATGTTGTAGCCATCGTCAATCAAATCTAAATTTGTATATGTGGATTTTATTTCATCCACTGTGGTATGATCACTTTCTTCTATTATTCCGTCTGCCCTGCCTTCAATAACAAAGATTATGCTGTTGAATTCAAATTCACGCTTCAGATAAAACTCCTTATGATAGCCTTCACCCATATTGGACTGAAGAAGCTTGTGAGCCTTAACTCCCTCTAATGCCCTTTCGGCACTCATGGCCTTAACGTTGATATCTCCGCTCTTATATATAAATTCAACCAACTCTCTTACTGAAAGCTTAACTGTATCCATAGGGTTCCTCTTATAATTTATCATGACACTTCGGCAGATGCTTCTCGTGTCTGAGAACGCAGTCTACGTTCACCAAAGTATTTGCTCCCTCTGGTTGCATACTTTGGGAATCGCGGTTTCGTTCACATATTTGTTTACTCGCTGACGCTCGCACAAATCTGGAACTCATCGCGTTTGACTCACCTACAATTTCTTTCTCCTTCGCGGTCGAAGTAATTGGGTCGAGTCATAATCGTTGCGTTTGACCTACCATCCATTTTTTTCTCCCTGGCGGTCAAAAAAATGGGGTTAGGTCATAAAAAAACACCTTTCGGTGTCTATTATAGCAAAAATAATATTCAATATAAAGCTTATTTTAAATATTGTATGCAGGTAACTCTATTTCCTTCAATTGTGAACTTATCGGATAAACCTTCAACTAGCATAAGCCCTCTTCCTGATTCACAGCAATCATATTCACCGAAGGACTTGTGCTTATAAACTATTCCTGAACCTTCATCAGTAATTTCAATAATGATACATGACTTATTTATGATTAAAACAACGTTTATCTGCTTACTGGCATCCTGTTTATTGCCATGCAGCACACCATTGATCATCAGTTCATATAAAATTAATTTCGAGTTAAAAAAAACATTTTCGTCTATTCTGCCCTTGATATTGAGTAGTAGTTCCTCAACGACATTTTTAACGTCATCTATATCACTGCGGACTTTAACTTCAAATTTATAAACCATTGCCATTCCTCCAGTCTTAACTAATATACCCTAAAAATTCACGTCTAAACTAATTGTATATTAATTGTCACAGAGAAATTATAAATTTATTAAAATTCTTCTGTTCCAAGCTGCAGTATTTTCTCAAACAGGCTCCACATATCCTCAACCCCGCTTTTGGATACTGACGAAAATGGGAAAATAAGATTTGCATCCTTAATATCCAGCGCTTTTTTAATAACTGCCACATTCTTTATTTGCTGTGATCTGGACAGCTTATCTGCCTTTGCAGCAATAACATATCCTGTGTATCCGCAGCTTTTAATCCAATCATACATCTGCACATCATTCACACCGGGTTCATGCCTTATATCAACAAGTAAAATAACCTCTCTCAGCTGCTGCCTGCTGTGCAAATAGGTATCAATCATTTTAGCCCATTTGTCCTTCTCGGTCTTGGACACCTTCGCATATCCGTATCCCGGCAAATCCACAAAATTAAGTGTGTCATTTACATTATAGAAATTTATCGTCTGTGTCTTACCGGGCTGTGAGCTTGTTCTTGCCAGGCTTTTTCTGTTGAGCATGGCATTTATCATTGACGACTTGCCCACATTGGATTTTCCTGCAAATGCAAGCTCAGGAACCACAGTATCGGGATACTGTTCCTTTTTTGCAGCAGTAATAAGCAGCTCCGCTTTTTTTATTATCATATATTTCCCTTTCTCACAGGCAGCCTAGCTGTGACATATCATATCACAGCCATGGTTCCGCTATTGTTAAATCAATGCTTCCTTCACAACATCCTCTATTCTGTCCGCATATACAATTTCTATGGAGCGAATAATCTTAGGATCTATTTTTGAAACATCAGGCTTATTTCTGGTGCTGAGCACCACCTTTTTAATTCCCGCTCTCTTAGCAGCGAGCAACTTTTCCTTAAGTCCGCCTATGGGCAGCACTCTTCCCGTGATAGTAATTTCTCCGGTCATGGCTCAT
>DOON01000185.1:0-4542 GCA_003514865.1 Clostridiales bacterium | reverse complement strand
AATCTGCACTGCTGCTTTTCTCACAAGGGTTCCGATATTTCTCTCAAGGTTTCTCACTCCTGATTCCCTTGTATATTTCTCTATTATCTCAGTCACAACATTTTGAGAAATATTTACCTGATTTTCCTTCAGACCATGTTCTGTTATCTGTTTTTTGACAAGATATTTTTCAGCAATATTTCGTTTTTCTCCGTCAGTGTACCCGGATATTTCAATGACCTCCATTCTGTCCAGCAGAGGCTCGGGAATTGTTGATGTTGAATTTGCCGTCGTAATGAACATAACATTTTCAAGGCTAAATGGCGCCTCAATGTAATGATCCGTAAATGTTTTGTTCTGCTCGGGATCAAGTGCCTCCAGCAGCGCTGAAGCAGGATCTCCCTTATAATCTCCCGAAAGCTTGTCAATTTCATCAAGCAGGAACACAGGGTTGTTTACTTTAACCTTAGCTATGGATGATATTATTCTGCCCGGAATAGCTCCGATATATGTCCTTCGATGGCCTCTTATTTCGGCCTCATCTCTTACTCCGCCAAGTGATATACGCACATATTTTCTGTTCATGGCTCTGGCTATGGATTTTGCAATTGATGTCTTGCCTACGCCGGGAGGTCCCACAAAGCAAAGTATTGGTCCCTTCATATCCTTGTTTATATTCTTTACAGCAAGATATTCAATTATCCTTTCCTTTACATCCTCCAGTCCGTAATGGTCCTCGGAAAGTATGGCTCTCGCCTTCTTAAGATCAGTATTGTCTTTTGTTTTTTTATCCCAAGGCAAATCAACAAGCCAATCCACATATGTCCTTATAACTCCCGCATCGGGAGATGATGGAGAAATTTTGAGAAGCTTGTTTATTTCTTTTTCTGCCTTTTCTTTTACTTCCTTGGGCATCTTTGCGGCAGAAATTTTTTTCATGTATTCATCTACTTCAAATTCTGTGCTTTCGTCTTCTCCAAGCTCCTTCTGAATGGCTCTGAGCTGTTCCTTCAGGTAATAGTCCTTCTGGAATTCGCTGACCTGTTTTCTTACAATCTCACCCAGCTCGTTTTCTATTTCAAGAACCTTGATTTCCTTTGATAATATCGCATTGATTGCTTCAAGTCTTTCAAATGGGTCAAAGATTTCAAGCAATGACTGCTTTTGCTCATGCTTTAGATAAATATATGAGGCAACAACGTCTGCCAGCTTGTCCGGATTCTTAATTTCCTTCAGTGACATTACCGCATCCGGCGCTATCTTGGCATAAATCATTGAATATTCTTCAAAACTCTCCAGGGTAAGACGCACCATAGCCTCCAGCTTATCACTGAAAGGAACTTCATAGTCATAGACATATTCCTCCAGCACAACCTCAAAGTATGGCTCTTCCTGGGTAATTGAAGAAATTTTAGCCCTGTTGACTCCTTCAACAAGCACCCTTATGTTGTCACCGGGCATTTTAATCATTTGCTTTATTTTGCATATGACTCCCACTTCATAAAAATCATCTTCCTTGGGAGTACCCACATCAGCTTCTTTCTGAACCGTAAGAAATATGTCTGAATCCTCAAGCATAGCTTCCTCAAGTGCGTTTATGGACCTTTCTCTTCCTATATCAAAATGTATGACAGTGTTAGGGAATATTCCTATTCCTCTGATTGGAATCAAAGGAAGTGTCCTGCTCTCTATTCTGTAATTTTCTATCATGCTATCTCCTTATAAAAACTGCCTGCTTTAGGCAGGCAGTCATTCTATGGCTGCCTCGGCGGCAGTCTATGAAACATTTTCTTTTTTATCAGATACTGTTTTCTTTGTCAGAACTAACTTAGGCTCACTTTTATTTATGATGGTATCCTTGGTTATGACACATTTTTTAATGTCATCACGCGACGGTATTTCAAACATAACGTCTGTCATGGTGCTCTCAAGGATTCCTCTTAAGCCTCTTGCTCCTGTTTTTATTTCCAGTGCCTTTTCCGCTATTACCTCTAATGCTTCCTTCTCGATTTCCAGCTCCACATTATCCATTTTGAACAATTCCTTGTATTGCTTTATCAAAGCATTCTTAGGCTCTGTCAAAATTGATATCAGTGCTCTCTTATCCAATCTCTCCAAGGCAACAACAATCGGCATTCTTCCTACAAATTCGGGAATAAGTCCGAACTTCAGCAGATCCTGTGTCTGAACCTGACTGAGAAGCTCATCTGTATCCATTGAAGTATTTCCGGAAAGGTCAGCACCGAATCCGATACTTTTCTTTCCTATTCTCTTTTGTATGATTTTTTCTATGCCGTCAAAAGCACCGCCTACAATAAACAGTATATTGGTTGTATCTATTTGAATAAACTCCTGATGAGGATGCTTCCTTCCTCCTTGTGGAGGTACATTTGCAACAGTTCCTTCCAGTATTTTCAGAAGAGCCTGCTGAACGCCTTCACCACTTACATCTCTCGTTATGGAAGGATTTTCTGAACGTCTTGAAATCTTGTCGATTTCGTCAACGTATATAATACCCTTTTCAGCTCTTTCAACATCAAAATCTGCTGNNTTCTGTCAAAGAAGTGGCATCTGCAATGGCAAACGGAACATTCAATAGCTTTGCCAATGTCTGGGCAAGATAAGTCTTTCCGCTTCCTGTGGGTCCAAGTAAAAGAATGTTGCTCTTTTGAATGTCTGTTCCTTCATCCTTGGATTTATAATTTATTCTTTTGTAATGATTATATACCGCAACCGCCAATGCTTTTTTAGCCTGATCCTGCTGAATTACATATTCGTCAAGCTTTGTTTTTATTTCCTTCGGCTTCGGCAGTTCAGAGAAATCATACTCTTCAAATAAATCAATATCGTCATCCACTATATTGTGGCAAAGCTCTATACATTCGTCACAAATATATACATCAGGACCGGCTATGAGCCTTCTTACCTGCTCTTGAGATTTACCGCAAAACGAGCATTTAATTTGTTTATCATTAACTTTGCTCATTGAAACACTCCTTATTTTCTATTGGCAATAATTTCATCAATTACGCCATACGCCTTAGCATCCTCTGCTGACATAAAATTATCTCTGTCTGTATCACGCTCAACCTTATCTATTGGCTGGCCTGTTCTTGCGCTTATGATACTGTTTAAAGTATCTCTGGTCTTTATAATTCTGTCCGCGTGTATCTTAATATCAGATGCCTGACCTTTCATTCCTCCAAGAGGCTGATGTATCATAATTTCTGAGTTAGGAAGAGCAAATCTTTTTCCCTTTGCTCCTGACAGAAGCAAAAATGCTCCCATGCTTGCTGCCATTCCTATGCAGATAGTTGAAACATCTGGCTTAATATACTGCATTGTGTCATAGATTGCCATTCCTGCAGTTATTGATCCTCCCGGTGAATTTATATATAACTGAATATCCTTATCCGGATCTTCTGACTCTAAAAACAGCATTTGAGCAACTATTAAGCTTGCTGTTGCATCGTTGACTTCATCACTTAAAATAATTATTCTNNCCTCGATAACATATGGTACTAATGCCATTATTCTTTCCTCCTACTTATTATATTTCATTTTACTTATATTGTACTTATTTATCTTAACGTAATCTTAATTTATTTTATTCTTCTACAGATTTATTTTCCTCTTCTTTGGGTTCAACAAATACAGCGCTGTTTACAAGCATCTCAATTGCTTTTCTTTTTTGAAGGTTTTCTTCAACGTAGCTTCTGCTTGACTGTAAAAGACTTTCCTTGAAAGCTTCAAGTCTTTCTTCTTCCACATTGTATGACTTTGCAACCTCATCGATTTCCTTTGCAATATCCTCTTCTGAAGCTTTTATTCCTTCTTTTTTGATTATAGCTTCAAGCACAAGTTCAGCCTTAACATTGAATTCAGCCTGATTTCTTGCACCCTCTTTGTACTGGTTTACAAAGTTTTCGATTATAGAGTCATATTCCTTGCCCACAAAACCCTGCTGACGGAACTGCTGCTCATAATTTCTTCCCAGGAAATCTATTTCTCTTTTTATCAAAACTTCAGGTATGTCAATCTTTGCTTCATTAACTATCTTAGTTATTACATTGTTGTCATTTGCAACCTTGGATGAATCAGCGGCTCTTTGCTCAAGATTCTTTTTTGTATCAGCCTTCAATTCATCAAGTGTATCAAATTCACTTACATCCTTAGCAAACTCATCGTCCATCTCAGGAAGCTCTTTTGATTTTATTTCATGTATGGTTACGTTGAAAACAGCGTCCTTGCCTTTTAATTCCTCAGAATGATATTCTTCGGGGAATGTAACATTAACATTTACTTCTTCACCTTTGTTTTTTCCTATAAGCTGCTCTTCGAAGCCAGGAATAAAAGTGTTTGAACCANNCTCCCTTCAAACTGCTCCTCGCCCACAAATCCTGCATAGTCAATAGTCAAGAAGTCACCGTTTTGAACAGCTCTGTCAGAAACCTCAACTATTCTTGCATTTTTCTCCTGAATAGCCTTGATTTCATTTTCAACATCCTCATCAGTTACATTTATTTCAGTTCTTTCAACTTCAACTCCCTTGTATTCAGGAAG
>DOON01000191.1 GCA_003514865.1 Clostridiales bacterium | reverse complement strand
TGACGAGCTTTCCGTGCTTGGATTTGGCTGTATGCGCCTGCCTTCGGATGAAGCGAAGGCAGCAGAGTTGATTCATAAATCCATTGAAATGGGCGTGAATTATTTTGATACTGCATATATATATCAGGCAGGCAAAAATGAGGCGCTGCTGGGTAAAGCGCTGCAAGGAGGATACCGCGAAAGGGTAAAGATTGCAACTAAGCTTCCGCCGTACATGGTTAACAGTCTTANNCCACACAGCTTTCGAGACTGAGGACGAGATATATTGATTACTATCATATCCATATGCTTACAGACAAGGCAATGTTTGATAAGATGGTGAACCTCGGTGTTATGGAATGGCTGGAGGAAGAAAAACACACCGGGACTGTCAAAAATATAGGTTTTTCCTTTCACGGAAGCAAGCTTGATTTTGAGCTCATAGTCAGAGCATATAATTGGGACTTCTGCCAGATACAATACAATTATCTGGATGAAAATAATCAGGCGACAAGGTCCGGCCTGGAGCTTGCATACTCCTTGGGTATTCCTGTGATTATTATGGAACCTCTCAGAGGAGGAAAGCTTGTTACTAATTTGCCCGAAGGTGTTATCAAGGCATTCAGCAGCTACAAGGCGAATAGATCCCCTGCGGAATGGGCACTGAGATGGATATGGAACCATAAGGAAGTCAGTGTAATTCTCTCGGGAATGAACAGCATGGAGCAGCTGAATGAAAATGTGCGCATTGCAGATGATGCTGAGCCGGGGTCTTTGACAGATGACGAGCTTTCTATATTTGATGATGTTAAGAGGATAATGTCCGAAAAAACCAAGGTTCCATGTACCGCATGTGGGTATTGCATGCCATGTCCCTATGGAGTGAACATACCTGGGTGTTTCTCTAGCTACAATGATAAATATCTGCTGGATGACAGGCTGTACAAATGGAAATACCTTCAGACATTAGGAGGCATGTCGGCGACGCCTGCATTTGCCTCTCAGTGCAGGGAATGCGGAAAATGCGAGTCTCACTGCCCACAAAAAATAGAAATAAGNNNNAAGGGAACTTATTTAATGCGGATTAGTATAATAAATTTTCAACGGTGAGATTATGGATGATAATATATTTGAAAAGCTAAAAATTTTATCTGATGCTGCAAAGTATGATGTATCATGTGTTTCCAGCGGTGTCGAAAGAAAAAATAATACAGTGGGAGGCATAGGCAATGCTTCAGCCGCGGGAATATGTCATGCATGGTCGGCAGACGGAAGATGCATATCTCTTCTTAAGATACTGTTGACCAATGATTGTATATATGATTGCAACTACTGCCTCAACAGGGTTACAAACAATGTTAAGAGGGCATCCTTTACACCTGATGAGGTGGCGGAGCTGACTATTCAGTTTTACAGGAGGAATTATATTGAGGGACTCTTTTTGAGCTCTGCCGTGGAAAAGAGCCCGGACTATACAATGGAGAATATATATAGAGTTCTTGAACTGCTAAGGTATAAGTACAATTTCTGGGGATATGTTCATGTAAAGGTTATTCCCGGAGCGAATCCCATGCTCGTGCAGAAAACCGGAATGCTTGCAGACCGTATGAGCGTAAATATAGAGCTTCCTACAAGAGAAAGCCTAAAGATGCTGGCTCCCCAGAAAAAAATAGAAAACATCATAAACCCCATGTCATTGATAAACAATGAAATTACAAGAACCATAGAAGATAAAAGATCATTTAAAAACACTCCCCGCTTTGTTCCCGGCGGACAATCAACGCAAATGATAATAGGTGCAACGCCAGACAATGATAAAACAATTTTGAGCCTTTCTCAGAATTTATACGACAGATTCAATATGAAGCGTGTGTTTTTTTCAGCATACATTCCTGTTATTTCATCTCCCAATCTTCCTGCTGTAAGCACCATGCCTCCGCTTTTAAGAGAGCACAGGCTTTATCAGGCAGATTGGCTCATGCGTTTTTATTATTTTCATTCAGAGGAGCTTTTTACGGAAGTTGAACAAAACCTGAACTTAGAATTTGACCCCAAAATGATGTATGCACTGAGGAATATTCACAGGTTTCCTGTTGAAATAAACAAGGCATCCTATGAAGAGTTGCTCAGGATACCGGGATTGGGTGTTACAAGCGCCCAAAGAATTATCAGAGAAAGGAAAAATGCGGAGCTCTCTTATGATTCTCTGAAAAAAATGAGGACTGTATTAAAAAGGGCAAGATATTTCATCACGGTTAAAGGTAAATATTACGGAAACGTAAAATTTGAACCGGAAGTAATAAAGGAAGAGCTGAGACAGAAAGAGGTACAACAACAGCTTTCTATGTTTGAGCTGCTGTAGAGGTAACTATGGATTATTTATATGACGGCACATTTGAGGGATTGCTCACATGCATTCACCATCATTATAAAAAAGAGCATGCAGACGGTATTTACGATGTGAGAAGCTACCAGCAGTCAATTTTAAATTGCTGCACCATTGTTGAAACGGATGCCCATATGGCAGGAACTGTGGCAGAGGCCATCAATTGCAAGATATCGGCTGAAGCATATGAGGACGTGTACTATTGCTATTTATCCAATGCCTCCAATAAGGAAAATATCATACTGGAATTTTTAATTTTTGCCTTTAAGTATGGAAAAAACACTATGAATTTTTATACACATGATAAGGTTCTGCCGCTGAATACGGCGGTGCTGAAGGTGAAAAAGGAAGTTCACAGTTTTCTTGGCATTCTTAGATTTTCTGATATAGGGGGAGTTTTATACTCAAAATTATCGCCCGAAAATGATATTCTCATTTTGCTCATTGAGCATTTTGCAGACAGATACAAGTACGAAAAGTTCATTGTTTATGATGAAAAAAGAATGAAAGCGGCAGTATACGCGGACAATTCATGGGAAATTAAAGAGAATATCCGCATCGAAAACATGGAGTACTCCATTCAGGAAAAAACAATACATGATTTATGGAAGCAGTATTTTACGGATTTGGCCATAAATAAAAGGATAAATACTGACCTTCAGTTTAAATTTGTTCCCGCAAGATACAGAAAAAATATGACAGAGTTTAAATGACAGCAAATTGACATAGATGTTATTAAGTAATATAATTAATATTATACGAATAATGTCAGGAGAATTACATGAAAACAGGTATTATATTTGATTTGGACGGAACACTGTGGGACCCTACAGAGCAGGTTGTCATGTCATGGAACCTTGTTCTCAGAGAACATGAAACCGGTTATACCATGACTGAGGAAATTCTTAAAGGACTGATGGGCAAAACAATTGAAGAAATTGCAGGGGCTATTTCAGCTGATGTTACACCTCATAATGCAATTGACCTTATTAAAGAATGCTGCAGAACAGAAGTGTTTTATCTGGAGCAGAACGGTGGCAGATTGTATCCTGGACTGAAAGAAACACTTGCGGAGCTGGAGAAGAATTATAGCCTGTACATAGTCAGCAACTGTCAGGAGCGCTATATAGAGTCATTTTTAAGCCATCACAAAATGGAAAGTTATTTTAGTGATTTTGAAAACCACGGAAGGACAAATTTGCCTAAGGGCGAAAATATTAAGCTTATAATGGAAAGAAATAAATTGGAGAGGGCAGTTTATGTTGGGGATACTCAAGGAGACTGCAATGCTGCGAATTCAGCCGGCATCCCGTTCATACATGCTAAATACGGGTTTGGCAATATTAATGAAGAAGTTGTCTATGTCAACAGTGTAAGCGAATTGCCTGCGCTTGCAGAAAATATGCTAAGCAATGAAATTTAATAAAATGCGTTGAAGTCTCCATGGGAATCTTCAACGCATTTTTAATTTACATCATTTCTTATTTTTCATATATTTACGAGCATTCTTCATACCGCCGTGGTCTTTGAACATTTCATTTATTTTTTTTGTTTCTATTTGTTTTGAGTTAAGACCGTCATATTTTGCCTCTTTTTTCAATTTTAAAAAGCTTGAAAAACGCTCTTTTGAAATAGTTCCATTTTCTATTGCCTCTATCACGGCACAGCCAGGTTCGGTGGTGTGGGTGCAGTCATTGAATCGGCAAAGTGATGACAGCTCATCAATATCGGAAAATGCTTTGGATAAATCAGCGTTTTCTATTCCAAGTTCTCTCATGCCGGGCGCATCTCTTACGATGCCTC
>DOON01000066.1 GCA_003514865.1 Clostridiales bacterium | reverse complement strand
AAGAGAGATGCCTCTCTTAGAAATTTAATTTTCTTAAGAGAGACAGCCACCTGTTAAACAAATCATGCTTTTATAGCCCAACGTAATTTAGCGGAACGAGCACGACTATTGGCATTACATTCTTCTAATGATGGTCGGATAACATTAGGAGCTATTTCACGGTGTATACCTTCACGAAAAAAGTGTTGAAAAGACTTTTTAACCAAACGATCTTCTCCTGAATGAAATGAAAGTATAGCAACACGTCCGCCTTTAGCAAGGGTGTCAGGGAGCTTTTCCAAAAATTCATATAAAACTTCAAATTCACTATTGACATCAATTCGCAATGCTTGAAAGCATCGTTGACAGGATTTTTTAATTTCATCATTTCTGTTTTTTTCCGGAACAAACTTCAGAGCATCCTTAATAATTCGTTGGAGCTGAGTTGTTGTTGTTATGTCTTCACCTTTTTTTATTGCGGAAACAATAGCGCGGGCGATTGCTGCTGAATTAGGTTCATCAGCGTTTTCTAACAACATTCCTTGTAATTCATCTTCTGAAATAGTTTTTAAACGCTCTGCAGCAGATATACCCTTATTAGGGTTCAGTCGTAAATCTAATGGTCCATCAATCTTAAATGTAAATCCTCTTTCAGGATTGTCTATTTNNTCCGGGCCATAACCTAAGCTTTCTAAACGCATTTTGGTACGCGGTAATTCAATAGGGTCAACATCTATAGCATACATGTGTCCTTCTAAATTCAAACATTTAAGCATCTCTAATGTGTGACCGCCATAGCCCAGTGTTGCATCTAATCCAATTTGTCCGGGGGTAATTTGTAAGAATTCTAATATTTCTTTAACACAAATTGAACGATGCATACCTGCAGGAGTATTGCCTTTTAGAATAACCTTTGCCACAGTTTCAGCATATTTATCCGGTTGCAGCTCTTTATATTTTTCATTAAAAGTTTTAGGATGAGTGCCTTTATATCGAACCCGTCGTTGATGTTTTTGTTCTTGATTATCCATTTGGCTTATTTTTTCCTCCACCTTTTTTCATCTATTAATGTTTATTCAAAACATATGATACCAAATACAATACATAAAAGCAAATTATTATCATTCAAATAATTTGATGCGAAATAGAGTCTCGGAAAAATAAAGAAATAATAAACAAATAAAGACATATTAAATATGATATAATACAATTACATATTAAAGGTAGAAAGAAGATGAATAATGAATTTTAAAGAATTAGGTGTAAATGAAAATTTTCAAGTTATATTAAAAAACTCAGGCATTATAACGCCTACTCCTATTCAAGAGAAAAGCATACCGGCTATAAAAGAAGGAAATGACGTTATTGCAATGGCACAGACAGGAACGGGTAAAACATTGGCATTTTTGCTTCCTATATTTGAAAGCATAAATCCTGAAGCAGAAAGTGTACAGTGTTTAATAATTACTCCCACACGTGAACTTGCAATTCAAATTACGGATGAAGCTAATAAGTTAAAAGGGGCAAAAAATATTAATATCCTTGCTGCCTACGGGGGAAAGGATATAGCGTCACAAATCAGAAAATTAAAGAACAGCATACATATGATTATAGCGACACCAGGAAGGCTAATAGACCATATTAACAGAGATACAGTAAACCTAAAAGGGTTAAAAACATTAATAATTGATGAAGCCGATCAAATGTTATTGATGGGATTTAAAAAAGAGGTAGAAGATATTATTAAAGAAACTCCAAAAACTCGTCAGACATTATGCTTTTCAGCAACAATAGATTCTGATGTTAAAAAGCTTGCATATAAATACATGAAAAATCCTATATCTATATCTGTAGAAAAAGAAAGCGTGACACTTGAAAATATTAAGCAGAATGTTGTCGAAACAACAGATAGAAAAAAGCAGGAAGCATTGTTTAATGTATTAGATCAAGACAGAGCTTTTATGGCAATAATATTCTGCAGAACAAAAGTAAGAGTTGATGCTTTGGAAGAAGCAATGCACAGCAAAGGTTATAATTGCGAAAAGTTGCATAGTGATATACTTCAATCAAAACGTGAAAGAATAATGAAGGCATTCAGAGGTGGAGATATTCAATATTTAATTGCAACAGATGTAGCAGCAAGAGGTCTGGATATAAGCGGTGTTAGCCATATTTATAATTATGATATACCGGAAAGCCCTGAGTCATATATTCATCGTATAGGAAGGACAGGACGAGCAGGTGAAAGTGGCTACACATGTATGTTTATTGCTCAAAGGGATATGGAAATATTAAATGAGATAGAAGAAGCGATTGGATTTAAAATTGATAGAAGATAATTTTTGAATCAATTGGCAATGATGAAGAAAGATTTATGTCAGCTTCGATAATATATCCCAAGGATTACTCTATAGAGCGAATACAGGGGAGAGGATGCGGACTTGGTTGTACTCGAGACAGATGGTAATATAGTATTATATCCGGAGATTACAAAAATAGGACGGTTAAAAAGAGAGTTCCGCATAAATTGAACAAGAATAAGCAAAATTGAACAATAATTTATAAGTTATGGTGTTAAAGACATGGTATAAAAGATTTAAAATTCCATGTCTTTTTTATTGGAAAAAAGTACATATAAAAAAATTAGCAACAACATTGATATATTGCAATATTATGATATAATAATCGATGTAACTTTAAGGAGGTAATTTATGAAAATAAGAAAGAAAGCGCAAGTTAACAGGAAAGAATGCGTTGCATGTGGTTCATGTGTAGGAATATGCCCGTTAAGCGCTATTAATATTGTGGCAGGAGTTTTTGCAGAAGTTGATAAAGATAAATGCGTAGGATGTTCTAAATGTGCAAAGACTTGCCCATCATCTGCAATAGAAGTTATATCAGGCGAAGAGGTGGCATAGATGGAGATGGATAAAAAGAAATCATGGTATGAATACTTATATATATTTTCTGTTATTTATCTTGTATTAGGATTATTTAATATAATCTTTGCTTGGTTAGGATTGATATGTTTTGCTATACCGCTTATAATTTCTATTAAGGGTGGTGGTAAAACATATTGCAATAAATACTGTGGCAGAGGGCAGCTGTTAAATTTACTTGGCAGTAAATATA
>DOON01000013.1 GCA_003514865.1 Clostridiales bacterium | reverse complement strand
TTTCCGTGGGAATAATATTGCTGACAATGACAATTTTTGGTGCTGCAATGGTTTCTCGCGCGTCAACAATTATGTCCGTAGGAATTTTATCTTCCTGCGCAGTTATATTTATCCTTGGCATCAACGCAAAAGCGCCTGAAATTTCAAATGTATTTGCTGTAAGAGAAGCAGGTGGAAATATTTCTCAAGGAATTTTGAAGGCATTCACGTATGCAGGATTTCAGTCTGTGGTTATACCTACTATGATTTCATGCGGAAAGACACTTAGAAGTCCGAAGCAGGTTTCACAGTCAATGCTGATTTCATTCTTAATAAATTCAGTTGCACTTGTTCTGTCGGTTGTAATGCTGTTAGGGTGGTACTCGGAATTTGTTCGGGCAGGCGAAACAACTCTGCCGTCTCTTTACATTACAAAGCAACTTGGGAAGTCATATGTATTCTGGGCATACAATATCTGCTTGTTCCTTTGCTTTATATCCACAGGAGTAACAACAATTTATGGATTTGTCGAAAGATTTGAAAAGGCAAAAATACTGTCAACAATAAAAGAGATTATTGTAAGAAGAATTATTGTTGCATGCTTTATAATGGCAATATCAATGGGAATATCAATGGTGGGTCTGGATAGTATCGTCAAGTATGGTTACGGTTATATGGGGTATCTTGGCATCGCAATAATAATAATTCCATTCCTGACCGTGGGAGCATACAAAAACCGCAAATTCTTGAAAGAGCAGGCGGACACGGGCAGCGAAGGTTCAAAGGATGAAATCTCATTTGCAGGAAGAGCGGAAATATAAATTAATACAGCTAAATGCTGAATTGCAGAATTATAGTTATATATATCATTAAAAAGGAGCATATAAATGAAAACACGTTTTTTTCCGGGTTATACCATAGGAACAGATTCATATAAGGAAATAGAGAGGATATGCAAGCCATACGGAACAAAGGCGGCTGTAATAGGCGGAGAAAGAGCCATAAAGGCTGCCGAAAATAAAATTAAAGAAGCAACAGAAGGAAGCGCCATAAGGATAACAGGTTTCTTCCCTTACGGTGGAGAGGCATCTGTAGAAAATATAGAAAGATTAAAATCAATCTCTGAAATTCAGGAAGCAGACATTATTTTTGCTGTCGGAGGCGGGAAGGCCGTTGACACGGCAAAGGTGGTTGCACAGACCACTGAAAGACCGTTTTTTACATTCCCTACCATAGCATCAACATGCGCTGCATGCACAAGCTTAGGAATACTGTACCATCCTGATGGCTCATTGAGGGAATATTCTTTTTCGGATATTCCGCCTGTTCATATTTTTATTGACAGTGAAATTATTGCAAATGCGTCGTCTAAATATTTATGGGCAGGAATAGGAGATTCCATGGCTAAATACTTTGAAACTTCTGTCTCCAGCCGCGGTGATGAGCTTTCGCACTCACAGGCCATGGGGGTTTATATAGGCAACATGTGCAGCGGACCATTCGTGAAATATGGAGAGAAGGCACTCATGGACTGCAAAAATAATATTGTGTCAGATGAGCTGGAGGAAATAATACTCGGAATTATAGTTTCGACGGGTATGGTATCTAATCTGGTTAGTATTGATATTACGTCGGGGCTTGCCCATGCCGTATACAACGGGTTTACAGTGATACATCAGATTGAGGAGTACGGCCATCTCCACGGTGAAATAGTGTCCTACGGAATTTTGGTGCTGCTGATTGTAGATAAGCAGCAGGAGGAGTTTAAGCGTATTTACGAATTTAATAAAAAACTCGGTCTTCCTACAAGGCTTTCAGACCTTCATTGTACTGAGAGTCATGTTGACAGGATTGTAGAAAAGGCTCTTTCGGGAATTGATGTGAGGCATTATCCATATGTGGTGACACCGGATATGATTAAGGATGCGATTGCATTCCTGGAAAGCTGCAATTAATAAAGCAGACATGCGGAATTTCCGCATGTCTGTTCACTTCATATGCTTGGCTTTATATTGCAGAGGAGACAGACCCGTATAGTTTTTAAAAGCCCTACTGAAGTAATGCTGGCTGCTGTAGCCTGTCATTTCGGCAATTTCATTTATGGTGAAGCTTCTGACTGAATCTGTCAGGTGTTTAATTGCCATATTGATTCGCAGCTTGTTCAGATAATCAGTGAAGCTTGTTCCGGTCTTTTGCTTGATTATTTTTGTGATATATGATTGGCTCACATGCAGGTTTTCCGCAACATAGTTCAGAGTCAGATTGTTTTGGGTGAAGTTTTCTTTTATATAGTCCATAACCCGATTGCCTACCAATTTGCTTCCGATCGGCTCGTTTTCATTCTTTTTAAGCTTGTTAAGCTCCCACAGCCTTTCGCTGTATGAGTCCAGTGCCTTGGAAATTATGCCTTTAAATTCCTTGTATTGTATAGGCTTCAGAAGGTAGCTGTACACACCCAGCTCCAGTGCTTTCTGCGCATATTTGAACTGGTCATATCCTGAAATTATGATAATTTTTGCTTCGGAATCAGTTTCTCTTATTTTTTCTATAACCTCAAGACCGTTCATAAAGGGCATGTTTATATCAATCAGGATTATTTCGGGTTGATACATTTTTATTAGGCTTAGAGCTTCTTCGCCATCCTTTGCTGTACCTGCCACAGACAAATTTAAATCATATGATTCAATTAATTTTTTCAATCCGTTTCGTATGATTTCCTCATCATCTGCTATAACTGCTCTAAACATTGGAAGTCCTCCGTTATCTTCGGTAATTTCAATGATACTGTTGTACCCTCGTTAAAAATACTGGTAATCTCAATGCAATATTTATCTTTAAATGTAAGCCTCAGTCGTTCATTTATATTATACAGACCATAATGCTCGGTTTCGATTGACTGAGATAGGTTTTTCATAAGCTCCTTGAGCTTTTCATCGCTCATGCCGAGACCGTCATCTGTCACTTCTATAATAATGAAATCATCTTCAGAAAATATTTTTATTGTTATAATACCTGAATTTTTCTTCTGCTTAAGTCCGTGGTAAATGGAGTTCTCAACCAGAGGCTGAATTATCATTTTTGGAACAAGGTATCGGGAAACTGCCTGTTCAACATTAATTTCATAATTAACCTTGTCCATGTACCGTATTTTTTGTATGCACAAATAATTTTTCACATGTTCAATCTCATCTGCAACAGTTATAAATTCCTTTCCTCCGCTCAGTGATAATCTGAAAAAAACTGAAAGTGAATTTATCATGTCAGCCACATCGTAGGCATTATGCTCCAATGCTTTCCATTGTATGGTGTCAAGTGTGTTGTATAAAAAATGAGGATTTATCTGTGACTGCAATACCCTCAGCTCAGCATTTCTTTTTTGAGACTGAGCCTGATATACCTGATCTATAAGCTTTTTTATATTATCAAGCATTTGGTTGAAAACCTTCACTAACACGGATATTTCATCATTACCTTCGTAGTCATAGAAAGAGTTAAGATTGCCTCCGGNNTCAACCATGCGATCCTTAAGCATGTAGATGGGCTTTACGATGGTTCCGGAAACGAAGATGGCGTACAGCACAGCAATGCCCAAAAGGACTGTTCCTATGACAGCGACCAGTTCAATTAAGTCATTGGTCTGAGCGTGTATATATCTGTTTTCTATCAATGTGCACAGCATCCAGTCCTCAGTGTATGGAACAGATGAAAAAAACAACGTAGAGTCGTGGAGTGCATTGTTTTTTAAATGGATTGTTCCGGATGATGATTCTGATGAAATTGCCGCAACTCTTTTCAGTTCTTCAAGTGAAATATATTTTTCGGTCAGGCTGTCCTTATCTATGGAATAAATATCAAGGTTTTTGTTCATTATCCACGAAAATCCTTCATATACATCGATTCCCTCCGCTATTTCCGAAATTTTTTCAAGATTTACAGCACCATTTATAAAGCCAACTTTTTCATTTTTGTCGTTGACTATGGGATAGCATATGATAAATACCTGTGTACCGTCGGATTTGGATACCACAGGCTTTGAAATAATATATTCCATTTCGCTTTTCATTGCCCTTTCAAAATAATCACGCCCAGAAATATTTATAGTTATATTATCATTGACCCAGCCGTATCCATCAGTGCCTCCAACGGCAAATGTTTCATTCAGGCTTCCGTACTGCTTGCTGAGAGATTTGTTCAATCTTGCAAGATAAGGCTTCAGAGACTTAATATCCATCTCATTTGTCAATGCGTATTCATGTATTATCCTTATTTCACTTATTCTCTGATTCAGCCACGAGCTTATTTCATTGGATTTTGAGTCAATCAGCTGCAGTGTCTGGTATTCCGCTTGCTCCATGGCCGAGGTTTTAACCGTGTTCTCCAATACATAAAGCAAGGGGAAAATTATTATTATTATACATAAAACGAATGATATGATAATTTTTAAACGTAACGACATAGACTAGAGCTCCTCAGTTTTCATTAGGTGACACAATATAAATTATATATAAATAAAAATAAAAATCAAGGTATTTCAATACATCTTGTGTTTACAGTATCTAAAAGTACAAAAAAATTACTTGTTAGTGTAAATACAAAATTCATCCGGCATGTTAAACTGACAGTGAAATAAATAATATTTTAACAATTAGGAGGAGTAAAAGTGAAAAAACTTTTATCATTATTACTGGTGATATTGCTTGCTATTAGCTTAGTGGGATGCAATGCACCTGTCAATTCAGACAATGGAGAAAAAGAGTCACCGAAGGAAGAAACAAAAATAAAGGACGGGGTTTATGAAGGAACCGGGCTTGGTAAGGGCGGCGAAATCAAAGTCAGTGTAAATATAAAGGGTGATGTAATAACTGAAATAAAGACACTGAGCCATAACGAGACTCCGGGATTTGATGCTGCAATAGATACATTAACGGAAAAGATGATTTCACTCAACAGCACGGATGTGGACATTGTTTCGGGATGTACGTTGACTTCAAAGGGATTTACGGAGGCAGTGAACGCAGCACTGACAACTGCGGGAGCAACAGCAGATATGCTTAAAAAGGTAGATTCCGGATTGAAAAACGAAGCAAAAAAAGATGTGGCTGAAAACTATGACATAGTGATTATAGGAGCCGGAGGAGCAGGTCTTACAGCTGCTATAGAGGCAAAAGCAGCAGGAGCTGAAGTAATAGTACTTGAAAAAATGCCCATGGCAGGCGGAAACACTCTGATATCCGGAGCTGAATATGCCGCGGCAAATAACTGGATTCAAAAGAAGGAAGGAATAGAAGACAGCGCTGAGCTTCATATGCAGGATACGTTAACAGGCGGAGATAACCTTGCGAAGGAAGAGCTTGTGAAAATCATGGCTGAAAATGCTCTTGCAGGTGCTGAATGGCTGAGAGACGAAGTTGGAGTAATCTGGGAGGATGAGCTCATGTTCTTCGGAGGACACTCTGTTAAGAGAAGCCTTATACCATTGGGTGCAAGCGGAAGGGAAATAATCACAAAGCTAGTTGCAAAGGCTGAAAAGATGGATATTCCAGTTTTACTAAATACAAAGGCTACTTCTTTGATTACTGACAGCAACGGAAAGGTTGTGGGAGTAAAGGCGGAGGGCGCGGATGCCAACTACACCTTCAATACAAGCAAGGCTGTAATAATAGCTTCAGGCGGATTCGGTTCAAATGTTGAAATGAGAGTGAAATACAATCCGGACATAGATGATTCCATATTATCCACAAACACTACCGGAAGTACAGGAGATGGTATTGTAATGGCAGAGGATATCGGAGCAAATCTTCTGGGAATGGAATATACNNCTTGATTATCTGTACAGAAACGACCTGCTGGTAAAGGCTGATACATTGGAAAAAGCTGCTGAGTTCTTTGGAATTGACGCGGCAGAATTGAAAAACACAGTTGATAAATACAACAGCTATGTTGAGGAAGGAAAGGATCCTGAATTTAATAAAAGAAGCCTTCCATCCAAAGTAGAGGTAGGACCGTTCTATATCCTTAAAGCGGCTCCGGCAGTTCATCACACCATGGGCGGTATAGAAATAAATGAAAGTGCACAGGTGCTGAATAAAGACGGAAAAATAATAGAAGGATTGTATGCAGCAGGCGAAGTAACCGGAGGAATCCAGGGTTCTAACCGCTTAGGCAGCAACGCCCTTGCAGACATTACTGTATTCGGGAGAATTGCGGGACAAAACGCAGCGAAATAATAAGGAAATAGTTGAAAAGGCTGTTGTACTTAATAGTGCAGCAGCTTTTTTGTAATATTGTTTCTTCCTGAGATTTTTCAAGCAAGACTTTATTTGTTGCTGCTATGTAACTGCTGGACTTTAAGGAGGCTCTGTGATATGATAACTTTGCAGAAAAATTGCAGTAAGTTGGTGAAACAACAAGGTAAGGAGGTCTCAGATGTTTAATTTGGATAAATGAGTAGGATACATAGCGGATAATTCAAGTAAGATTATCTGTGACGCCTTCAGTGAGAAGGTAAAAAAATTAGGTGTGACCAGGGTACAGTGGATTGCCTTGTATTATTTGGGGAAAGAAGAGTTTATCAGCCAAAAAGAATTAGCTGAAAGAATGAATGTAAAAGAATCCTCCGTTGCCAGGCTTTTGGACCGTATGGAGAGAGACGGGTTAGTGGAAAGAGTAAGAAGCGAGGATGATAAAAGAGTTACAAACTTAAGTCTTACAGAAAAAGGGAAGCAGCATAGAACCGAGTTGCTGCCGGAAGGCGAAAGATTTGAAAGACTGCTGCACAAAGGCATATCTGAAGAAGAGATGCAGATTTTTACGACAGTCTTGTCAAGAATGGTTAATAATGTAGAAGAAGACAGTTATGATAAAAAATGTACACGTGAATAATAATGTGTACATTTTTGTTTATATGGGAATTTTTAATTAATAAAAGTTGTTAGAAATTTATCTAAGCATATTGACAAATCAAAANNATATTGCAGGATTTCACAGGAGGACTGGAGATACTGGCGGGCACAAACGGAGCTCAGGTTGATGCATTCATGAATTTACTGGGTGCGGCTTACGAACCTGATGCTTTGGATTTAAAAACGAAAGAATTAATAAGTATAGGTGTTGCTGTTTACAACCGTTGTGAGTATTGCATTGTTTTCCATACTTACAACGCCCTTCAAGCCGGTGCGACCAGAAAGGAAATTAATGAGGCGGCAATGGTGGCGGTAGCTTTTGGAGGAGGGCCTTCCATAGCATACAGTGCCACGCTATTAAAAGATTCAATAGATGAATTTGAAAATGATTTTAAATAAGCAATGAAGAGAGGACAAGGTGCTTGTCTTCTCTTGCTTTGGTGAACAATACTGTGATATTAATTTTTTGAGTTGTAGGAGGGATGAAAGTGATATTAGATATAAAGCTGGAAAAGTTATCAGGCCATGACAGAACTGGAGTTATCGGCTGCATATATAAGGCAGAAGGAGATATTGTAAAAGTAGGAGATGAAGTTCTTGATATAGAGGTTAAAAAGGGGAACACTACTTTCTCATCTGATGTGGAAGGCAAGATTATGGAGATAAAGGTAGAACAAGGAGATAAGGTCTCTATAGGAGATGTGCTGTTTACAGTTGAAGGAGAAAAGGCTGGCGGCGGCAAAGGTGAAGCCGGGAAGAAGCAGGGATTCAACTATATGGCTAATTTTTTAAAACCCCAAAAAGAAACTATTGACGGAGATATAGTTATTATAGGCGGAGGACCTGGCGGA
>DOON01000062.1:7095-7300 GCA_003514865.1 Clostridiales bacterium | reverse complement strand
AATCTATCCATTTTTTTCTCCTTAAAATATGTATTTATTAATTCTATATTTTATATTATAATACATTTATACCTCTAAGTAAATTTAAAATATATATGATTTGTTCATTATTTGCGGGGTAAAAATAGAGTATGAAGCTAAGGGGGATATTATGTATTTTCCTAAGATAGGAATGAGGAACATTAAAACCTCAATGTCAGTATTT
>DOON01000062.1:1126-7023 GCA_003514865.1 Clostridiales bacterium | reverse complement strand
ATGAACAGGGATAATGCCATACACGCATGTATTGCGGCAGTGATTTGCATGCAGAATACAATAGTGGACTCATTCAAGAGAGGGAGAGAAAGAGTAATCGGAACAATTATCGGAGGAATTGCCGGAGCTCTTGTATTATTTATAGTTACAACATTCAGACATGAAAATCTGTTAATATTCATAATTCCTTTGGGAATCGTTATATTGATTGAGATATGTGTATCAATCGATATGAAGCAGTCTGTTGTTATATGCTGCGTTGTATACCTGGGAATTTTAATTACAATGGACTATGACTCGGGATATATTATGTATACTTTTAACAGAGTGCTGGATACCACAATAGGCATTATGATTGCTCTGTTTGTGAATAAATATATGAATTTGCCGAATGGTTTAAAGAATATTCTTAAGGCTCCAAAGGAGCATGAAATAAAGGCTGGAGGCAGTGAAAATACTGTATCCACAACTGAGGACGACAAAAAAGATTAAATCAAAAAAATTTATTATTGACAACACCTTCAATGTAATGTAATGTATGAAATGTTATCATAGCATAAAAACAGGGACAACTTCATAAAATTAAAAAAAGGATTAAGGAGGTTGTTCAGTGGGCATATCAGACGTAGGGATTGTATTGGCCTATTCGGCCGGAATTATGCTGATATTCATGGTATCATGGATTTTTGTGAGACCACTTAAGTTTTTAGGCAGATTGGTATTAAATTCAATTTTAGGGGCACTGTTTCTGATGATTTTCAATTATTTCGGTCAATACACCGGTGTTTATATCGGCGTGAACGAAATAACAGCACTGATGCTTGGCACGCTGGGAGTACCGGGATTCGTAGCTATTTTAGCTGCAAAGCTTCTAATTTAGTAATTTTTGCGGGAAAATGAATTTTTATTGGNNGGTACATTATGTGGATAGAATATATTGTTCTTTTTTCAATAGTAGCTATGGTTTTTTCCATAATGATTGTATTAATTGTAGAAACGGTACACACCACTAAAAGTATTTCAAGAAAAAGAAACAATAACTTCAGCAAGTGACTGCCAAGGCAGTAACATTATAAAAAAGGAGATGAGTACTAATCCCAATATGCAGCGATAAGTTCTGATTGAATTTATTTAAGTATCAAATTAACGGGAGATATACAATGAAGAAACTTAATATTATTTCGGGGATTAAACAGTATCGAAGTGAAGTAGATACAAACTTTCACATGCCTGGTCATAAAGGTAAAAGCGGTATTTTAGAAGAAATAGGCAATAATCTTAATTTTTATGACATTACGGAAACACTAGGTACAGATAATTTACATTATCCCACAGGTTTTTTAAAGGATGCCATGGATTATATATCTCAGTCCTACGGCACCAAAAAATCGTACATGGTCGTTAACGGGACATCTTGTGGTATCATATCGGCTATAATGGCATGTACTAACCCCGGAGATAAAATAATTGTGCAGAGAGACTGTCACAAATCCGTTTATAACGCCTGTATNNTTAGGAGATTTAAAGTTACATTATCTATATCCGGAATTCAATAAAAAGCATGGTCTGAATTTCAGCATAAGCCTGGAAAAATTAGAGCAGATGCTGATAGATAATCCGGATGTAAAAATGGTTGTATTGACATATCCTACTTTCTACGGTATTTGTTTTGATGTTAAGAAAGCTGCGGAAATTGTTCATAAATATGATAAAATTCTTATGATTGATGAAGCTCACGGCTCGCACCTGCATTTCTGCAAGGATTTATTGCCGCCGTCGGCAGAGAGCTCGGGAGCAGATATTGTTACCCAAAGTACGCATAAAACACTCCCGTGCATGACACAGGGGTCGCTTCTGCACATTTGCTCTGACAGAGTTGACAGAAGCAATATAGAAGCTATGCTAAGGATGCTTCAGACAACATCGCCGTCATACATCTTAATGGCATCCATTGAAAATGCCGTTAACTGGATGAATGAGAATGGAGAGGAAAGGCTGAAGAGAAACATTGAAGTGTTTAAAAGAAGAACCTTGGAGCTAAGAAATATGGGAATCAACGTGCTGGAGGATGATTTCCTCATCAGTGAAGGTTGCTATGATTTTGATGCCACAAGGGCTGTTATCAGCATGAGCGAACTTGGAATAACGGGAACAGAGCTACAGGAGATTCTAAGATATAAATATAAGATACAGATGGAGTTTGCCGACCTGCAGTACACTGTGCAATATATTACGGCAACAGATGAAATTGAAGATATAGACAGATTGTTTGATGCGGTGAAGGAAATTTATCTTGAGGAAAGCCAAAGCAAGGAAAAAAGAGAAATTACCGAGATTGAAGCTTTTCCTCAGCTGCAGCACGAAAGAAAGATGCGCAAGGCTTTCTATGCCGGNNCAGGACTGCCGCTGAATTTATCATCCCATATCCTCCAGGAATTCCGTTGGTTTGCCCCGGAGAAATAATCATTCAGGACACTATCGATTATGTTAAGGTAATGCTTGAGAACAGCATTGCAGTAAATGGTGTTGATAAAAATAATAAGGTGAGAGTTGTTAAATGAAAGGAATATTCATAGTATTAGAAGGTCCGGACGGTTCCGGCAAAAGTACAATGGCTAAAAAAATAGGCGATTACTTTACCGGTAGGGGAAGAGAAATAGAGTTTACCAGAGAACCCGGCGGAACTGTAATAAGCGAAAAGATAAGAGAGCTTATTCTGGACAATAATAATACTGAAATGGATTACAGGACTGAAGCTTTGCTGTATGCTGCGGCAAGGGCTCAGCTCGTTTCCGAAAAGATAAAGCCGTGGCTGGATGAAGGCAGGATAGTAATAAGCGAGAGGTTCGTTTATTCAAGCTTTGTTTACCAGGGCATAGGCAGGCATCTGGGTGTTGATGAGATAAAAAAAATCAATGATTTTGCCACTGTAGGGGTCAAGCCTGATATGGTGCTTCTTCTTGATGTTAATCCGGAGAAGGGCCTGAGCAGAAAATTAAATATTGACGGGGGAGACAGGCTTGAGAATGAAGCCGTGGCATTTCATAAGGAAGTGTATGAAGGATATAAAAAGCTCAGCACGATCTTCCCTGAAATCAAAACAATAAATGCTGAAAGAACTATTGATGAAATATTTTGCGATATAATGGCAATAATTAACTCAATGTGAGAAGGAGGAATTTATATGAAATCAATAACTGCCATAGTACAGAATGACGATGCTAACAAGCTGATATCTGCTTTGAGAGAGAGTGGATTTTCTTCAACAAAGATGTCATCGACAGGAGGCTTCCTGAGCTCAGGAAACACAACAATAATATCTCTTGTTGAGGATGACAGAGTTGACGAAGAAATAGAAATTATCAGAAAAATATGCAAGACGAAGAAAAAAATTACGGCAGCAATACCTCCCAGTTCATTTAGCACAGTAGGCGGATATTTGCCGCAGACAATTGAGGTCACTGTGGGCGGGGCTGTTGTTTTTGTAACTAACGTTGAACGATTTGAAAAAATTTAGGTGATAAAATGCTTTTCAGTCAGGTAGCGGGTCAGGAAGAAATTAAAGCGTCATTGATAAAATCAATTAACAATAACCAAATATCCCACTGCTATATTTTTGAAGGTCCAAAGGGAATGGGCAAGTATGAATTGGCACTTATATTTGCCCAGTCTTTACTTTGCGAAAAATTTATCTCAAACCCGTGTAATGAGTGTTTGAGCTGCGTCAAGATGAATTCGGAAAATCATCCCGACCTTCACGTAATAAACCATGAAGAGGGTACAATAAAGCGTGAGGAAATCGATGAGCTTATTGAATCAATATATAAAAAGCCATATGAATCAGAAAGAAAAATATATATAATCAAGGCTGCTCATGAAATGACAGTGCAGGCAGCCAATACATTTTTAAAAACATTGGAAGAGCCACCGGGTGATTCCGTCGTAATTCTTTTAACCACAAACGTAAACCTGCTGCTTCCCACCATAGTATCAAGGTGTCAGACTATAAAGTTCAGGAACGTAAGCAGGGAAACAATTAAGTCATATTTAAAGGAAAACTGTAGTGCATCGGATGAGGATGCCTCCATTGCGGCCGAATATTCAGGCGGAATATTGAATAAGGCAGTTAACATTATTAATGGCAATGATGATATCCTTAATAAAAGGACCGAGATTATAAATTTATTTGACAAAATAATCAACTCCGACTCTGAAATAATTTATGAATTNNGAAGATAAAAAAGATAACATAGACATATTTATAGAAAATACAATGATTTGGATAAGAGACATAATGTTTGTGCAAAACAATATGGATGAACTTATGATTAACAAGGATTTTAATTGGCTTGCAAAGATTCATGGCCAGTCAATGAAACGAGACAGCAATTTAATAGAATTAATGCAAAAAACAAGCGATAATATAAAGAGCAATGTTAACTATAAGCTTGCAATAGATAATATGCTTTTAAAGATTCAGGAGGTCTTTAAATGATAAAGGTAGTAGGCGTAAGGTTCAAGAAGGCCGGAAAAATATACTATTTTGACCCTGACAAGAAATGGATTAACGAAGGCGATTATGTAATAGTAGAAACAATAAGAGGTATTGAATACGGTCAGGTTGTTGTTGGTCCAAAGATGGTAAAGGAAGAAGATATTGTCCAGCCACTAAAGAAGGTTTTGAGACTTGCAACGGAAGAAGATATAAAATGCAATCAGGAAAATAAGGAAAAAGAAAAGAATGCTTTTGATTTGTGCCTTAAGAAAATAGAAGAGCACGAATTAGAGATGAAGCTTGTTGATATTGAATATACATTTGACAACAATAAGGTTATTTTTTACTTCACCGCAGACGGTAGAATAGATTTCAGGGAGCTTGTAAAGGATTTGGCTTCCATATTCAGGACACGAATTGAATTGCGTCAGATTGGAGTCAGAGATGAGGCCAAGATGATAGGAGGGTTGGGTCCCTGCGGCAGAACAATGTGCTGCTCGTCTTTCCTTGGAGAGTTTTATCCTGTATCAATAAAGATGGCAAAGGAACAGAAGCTGTCGTTAAATCCCGCAAAAATATCGGGCATATGCTCAAGACTTATGTGCTGCCTGAATTACGAGCATGAGGTTTATGAGGAAAATATTAAAGAGCTTCCCGATGTTGGAGACAGAGTGTCAATATTGGGTAGCAACAGAACGGGAATAGTAATGGATATAAATCCTTTGTTCAAGACGGCAAGGGTCAATGTTCACAAGCCTGACGGAACTGTTGAGCCGGGAGAATTTAACGGCTCGGAGCTCAAGGTAATAGAAGAGGGAGTTCTGAAGCAAAGACATGACGATGTTGATTTAGAAATGCTTAGGGAATTGGAAGATTAACAATAGGTAATAAAGCCGGACAGCTGTCCGGCTTTATTTTTGAAGAAACAGATAAAATATTTGAAAATTTAGACAAAAAGTACTTTTAAATATGGACAAATAGTGTTAAAATACTTTATGATGATATTGGGGGAGGTGAAACTTAATGTCTTACAAAATTACAGATGCATGTATAAGCTGCGGAGCATGCGAACCAGAATGCCCAGTAGGCGCTATTACAGCCGGAGATGATAAATATGTTATCGATCCTGCTACTTGTATTGATTGTGGAGCATGCGCTAGCGTATGTCCAGTAGAAGCTCCTCAACAGGATTAATTATGAAGTAAAAAAAGCCGGACAGGCTTTTTTTATTAAGAAAGCGGCGGCCGCACAAGGCCGTTTTTGTTTTGTATGGAAGAGAGTGAATTGTAATGTTTTGCGCAGCGAAAGGATACTAACTACGCGAAAATCACAAATGTTATGTCAAATGTAAGGCATGGACATATTATAGCTAAGGGATGACCCAAAATAAAAAAACCTCGTG
>DOON01000062.1:530-1075 GCA_003514865.1 Clostridiales bacterium | reverse complement strand
ATAACCATTATGGCAGAGCTTAGCCCGGATCAGACAAATTGGATTGAAGATACCTCCGTTGCCATAGACGTACCATTTAATACTTTAAAAATGATAACTGTTAATAATTTTTTACAATATGTGAGGTTTACGACTACATGCAGAATTGCAGCAACAATGGTAATTTCCTGCTTCCAGTCACAGCATTAACAAAAAGAGTCATCCTTGATTGCATGGATGACTCTTTAACTGTTACAGTGTGCGGTCGTCAATACCGTCCAGATAATCTTTTATGTGAGAAGTTACAGCACTTATGGTACTTTCATCAAATGGGCTTTTTAAATTTCCTGTCTTCAATATTTCAAGGAAGGACTGACTTCCACCAACTTTGCATATACTCACGTAATCATTCCATGCTTTTTCATGGTTATTTATTGAGTTAATCCAGAACTGATAAGCACAGAACTGTGCCAGAGTGTAGTCAATGTAATAAAATGGATTGGAGAAAATGTGGCCCTGCTTAAACCATACGGTCCCTTTGTTTAAGAATCCGTTGTCATCGTAGT
>DOON01000062.1:0-467 GCA_003514865.1 Clostridiales bacterium | reverse complement strand
TTTGAATTTATCGGTATCATTCTCGAAGAACATATCCATCCATGGCCATGTGATAAATTCCATACTCATTGAATGAATTTCGCATGCTTCCAGTGTGGGGAAGCTGTATTCGGGAGCATCAAGAAATCTGCTTTCGTATGTCTGAAATGCGTGACCTGCTTCGTGAGTCACAACCGTTACATCATCCTGAGTGCCGTTAAAGTTGGCAAATATGAACGGTGCCTTGTAGTTGTGCAAAAATGTGCAGTAGCCGCCGGCTTGCTTGTTGGCCTTTGTTTCAAGATCAAACAAATCTCCTTCAATCATCATATTTATAAAATCGCCGGTTTCGGGTGAAAGCTCCTCATACATTTTTTTGGCTCTTTCCATTATCCATTCCTTGTTTCCCTTAGGAGCAGGATTACCGGTTATGAAATTTAAAGGAAGGTCCTAATATTTCAGGCTGTCAACGCCTATGCGTATTTGCT
>DOON01000118.1 GCA_003514865.1 Clostridiales bacterium | reverse complement strand
CTTAGTTTCATTAATTTCAAAGCCGATATCCACTATAGCGATTTTTTCTTTGTTGACTCTCAAGTTGAGGGACACCGCATTGACCTTTGATTCCGTGTACAGGTTTGTAAGGTCCTGAAGGAACTTCGGTCTGTCAAGAGCTTTAATCTGTATTTCACTTATGAAGGTTGCCTTTTTACCAGCATCCCATTCTACTTCTAAAAATCTCTGATCCTCACTGTCATTCAAATCGTGAATGTTTGTACAGTCGGCTCTGTGGATCCCTACTCCTCTGCCTCTTGTAATATATCCCACAATGGCATCTCCGGGAACAGGGTTACAGCACTTTGAGAATTTAATCTTGATATTGTCTACGCCCTTTATTATTACTCCCGATGCATGCTTCTCCATTTTGGCGGGAAGCCTTGAGGCCATGGCTGTATTTTTTTCAAGAGCTTCAATTTCATCAAGCTCTATTTTATCTTTGTTCTTTTCAAGATACAGCGCCTTAAGCCTGTTTACAATCTGGTTCTCCGTTATGCCTCCGTTACCTACGGCAGCATAAAGATTGCTGGCGGTAAACATGCTGTATTTGTCCGCAACCGATTTTATCCAGTCATCCTTAAGCAGGTCTGCAACCTGGAAGCCCTGCTTCTTTATTTCTCTCTCAACAAGCTCTTTTCCCTTTTCAACGTTGAAATCCTTGTCTCTTTCCTTGAAAAATTTCCTTATTTTCGATTTTGCCTGGCTTGACGTGGCTATCTTAAGCCAGTCTCTGCTGGGTCCGGCACTTGACTGAGATGTTAATATTTCAACCTGATCACCGGTTCTGAGCTTTGTATCTATAGGAACTATTCTCCCGTTGACCTTTGCTCCCACGCATTTATTTCCCACGGCGCTGTGCACCCTGTATGCAAAATCAATTGGTGTTGAATTTGTAGGGAGATTTACTACCTCCCCTTTAGGAGTGAAAACAAAGACTTCATCAGCATATAAATCTATTTTCAATGATTCCATAAATTCCTGAGGATCATTGGTCTCCTGCTGCCACTCAAGCATCTGCCTCAGCCAGTTCAGCTTTTCCTCGTAATTCGTCTGAGCATCGATGCCCTCCTTGTATTTCCAGTGGGCCGCAATACCGTATTCGGCAGTCCTATGCATATCAAGAGTCCTTATTTGTATTTCAAAGGGCTCTCCGTCAGGGCCTATTACGGTTGTATGAAGAGACTGATACATGTTGGGCTTCGGCATGGCGATATAGTCCTTGAATCTGCCCGGTATGGGCTTCCAGAGAGTATGAACCGTGCCTAATGCGCCGTAGCAGTCCTTTATGCTGTCCACAATTATCCTAACGGCTATGAGGTCATATATCTGCTCAAATGATTTATTTTTAAAATACATTTTCTTGTAAATTGAATACAGGCTTTTAGGTCTTCCCTTTATGTCGGATTGTATTCCCGCATCATCAAGCTTCTCTGTCATTGTGGAAATAATCTGAGAAATATATCTCTTTCTTTTCTCACTTTTTTCCTGAACCTTCTGCACCAAATCGGCATATCCTTCAGGATCTATATATTTGAGGCTCAGGTCTTCCAATTCCCACTTTATGGACGCCATACCGAGACGATTTGCAATGGGAGCATATATCTCGATTGTTTCCATTGCCTTCTGATACTGCTTTGCCTCAGGCATGTACTCCAATGTCCGGATGTTGTGGAGACGATCTGCCAGCTTGATTATAACCACACGGATGTCCTTTGACATGGCTATAATCATTTTTCTGAGAGACTCTGCCTGTCTCTCTTCCTTGTTTCTGTACTTGACCTTGCTCAATTTAGTGACGCCGTCAACCATGTTTGCAATTTCTTCGCCGAACTCTCTTTTGATCTCGTCATATGTTATGCCTGTATCTTCGACAACATCATGTAAAAGCCCCGCCGCGATTGTCTGTACATCAACATGTAAATCAGCCAGAATCTGGGCAACCTGATATGGATGAACAAAGTATCTTTCACCAGATAATCTTGTTTGTGCGCTTGAATGAGCCATCTCTGCATAGTTATATGCCTTGACTACGACAGCAATATCAGCATTGGGATTATACGACTCTATTTGATTAATTAAATTTTCCAACATATCATCACCTGTAACAAGAAGCATTGGGCCTCTCCCTGTAAATATCCTTAATTTTAATTAATTCAGTATTATTTAATACTGAATTAATGATTCCACCTTATATCCTTTAAGTTTTTCTCTTCCGTTCAAATCTTTAAGCTCAATTAAAAATCCCAGTCCCACTACTTCTCCGCCCAGTTTTTCCACAAGCTTGGCAGCGGCACTCATTGTACCTCCGGTAGCAAGCAAATCATCCACTATTAGAACCTTCTGTCCCGGAAATATGGCATCCTTGTGCATTTCCAACCTGTCTGTTCCGTATTCAAGCTCATATTCATAGCTTATTGTTTCCGCAGGCAGCTTTCCAGGCTTTCTTACCGGCACAAAGCCTGTNNTGTTTTCAGCACATATGCAAGAGGTGTTGCAAATATGAAGCCTCTTGATTCGGGACCTACAATCATGTCGACCTCTACATCCTTAAATCGTTCAACCATCTGATTAATACATTCATTTAAAGCTTCCGCATCCATTAAAAGCGTTGTTATGTCTTTAAAGCTTATTCCCTCTGACGGGAAGCCGTCTATTACACGAATTTTTTCTTTTAAGTCCATTTGTCCTCCGAGCATCAGAAAACCTTCTTTATATACAGCATGTCGCCCTTTAGAGCATATTGTATATATTCGGCTTTTTTCAGCATGCATATTATTTCATCCGCAGTTATTTTTGTATTATATATCCTGTTAAGCTTTTCCACAAGCATAAATATATCTGTCTTAATTATTTTTGATTTCGTTTTGTCGATGATCGAATTCAATACTTTCATTTTTTCTTCATCTATTTTAAAATCAAATTCATCCCGTTCTTCAACATCCTTGAGTATTAGCTGGATGGTCTTTTTTCCGTTGAATTCGTTAAGGCTCAGTGTTACCGCATAAGCTGTTGGTCTTGTCAGCACCTTTTCCAATATGCCTATTTTGCCGAAGCCTATTACGGGGACTTCACTGCCGTTTTTAGCAAGAACAAAGCNNGACTTCCTGTCTTGCCTACTTTCCTTATACTTTTTAAATCCACATCGTTAAGTGCCAGAACAGGTTTGGGATTTCCTGCTCCAAAAGGCTCAAGTCTGCATATTTCATTGTACAGTTCAAATGTTACATCTCTTACATCAACAGATACATCTATTTCAATTTGCTTGCCGTGGCTTTCAATATTTGCATCATCAATATATTTGTTGAGTTCAGAAGCAAGAATGTTTATATTTTTTTCGGATATGGTCAGACCTGCCGCAAGCTTGTGCCCTCCGTACTTCTCAAGATATTTGTCGGCTGACTTAAATGCCTCAAAAATATCAAGATACTCCACACTTCTCGCAGAGCCCTTTCCTGTTCCGGCCTTTACAGATATTACAACACTGGGTTTTTCATACCTTTCTGTAATCCTTGAAGCAACAATGCCCAGCACACCTTCATGCCAGCCTTCTCCGTGCACGACAATAATATTCTTTTTATATAAGAAATCAGCTTCGATTTTTTCCACGGCCTCATCAAATATTGCACCTTCTGCCTGCTTCCTGAAAAAGTTGAGGTTTTCAAGCTCTCCAGCCAGAGCCTCCGCTTCCGCTTCGCTCCTTGTAAGCAAAAGCTCAACGGCTTTTTTTGCATTGTCCATTCTTCCGGCAGCATTGATCCTCGGTGCTAGAATGAATCCTATATGGTATGATTCAATTTCCTTGTCCGTTATCCCCGAAACNNTCGTATTGTTTATTTTTTTCAGTCCGTTTTTGGCTATTATCCTGTTGTCTCCGATTAAATCAACAATATCCGCAATCGTCCCTAAGCACGCCAGCTCAAGAAGCACGTCCTCAACATCTTCAACCTTAAGGAATCTGTTTAAATACATCAAAAATTTAAAAGACAGTCCTGCGGCACAAAGATGTTTATTCTTAGACGGACAGTCTTTTTGCCTTGGATTTATTATGGCATATGCTGATGGCAACACTTCCTGGCATTGATGGTGATCAAGAATTATGACGTCTTTGTTCAACTCGTTGATTTGTCCTACCTTTTCCATTTCCGCTATACCGCAGTCAACTGTTATTATGAGGTCAGTCTTTATTGAGCCATCTCTCAGCTTATGGATAAAATCCGAACTTATTCCGTAACCTTCACTTTCTCTCTCGGGCACATAGTAGTCAATTTTTGCTCCGGCCCTTTCCAGAAGAATCACGAACTGACTTATGGACGTCACGCCATCCACATCGTAATCTCCGTAAACAACAATGTTTTCATTTTTGTTTACGGCCTCTGTTATTCTTGAGCATCCTCTCTTCAGGTCCTTATAAATCTCAGGGTCCTCAAAATATTTGAAGTCGGGATTAAGATATTCTTCTATTTCTTCAGTATTTCTCAAATTCCTGTTTAATATTATCTCTGAAGAAATTCTCGATAGATTGAACCTCTTGCTTATTTCCTCGATTGCCTTCTTATCATGCTCATTCAATTTCAGCTTCACTTTTTTCATTGTATATTTCTGTTCCGATACCTTCATTAATATTTGTTTCCGCCGCAATTTCCTGAGGCTTGAATACGTTCAGTTCGCCATTGAGCTTTGCTATGGTTTCAGACTGAATTTCTATGGTTACCGCCTGAGATTTGTTTTTCTCTTCCAGCTCAAAAACCTTTGTGGTGAGCGAGCTGTTTCCATCCTTAAGAGTCTGCATTTCCGTTTCCATAGCCTTAATTCTTTCGTCAGCGAAAGTTTTGTCACCTTCGAGAGTTTTAAGCTTGTTCTTTATTTCCTTTGACTCGGATCTCTTTTTAAACTGCCTTGTGGTTCCCAAAATCAAAACAAGCACAGCTCCTATAATGAGGCAAGTCATCATCACAACAGCCAAAGGCGTCCTGAATGTGGCAAAAAATAAGTCAACATCCACGGGTGCACCGTTCTGAATAGCAAATATCGCAACAAATATCGCTATTATTAAAATTACTATAAAACCTACTTGCATGTTAACACTCCTCTCTCGTTGTATAAAAACTATTAGAATAAATACATTATACTATATATAAGTATATATTTACCACATTTTTTTATAATTAAACCATATTATTCAGCAGTATCGCTTAATTTTGCTTTTATATAGATGGAGCATTCAATACGCTTTTTCTCCAATTCGCATCCAACTTCGTATGGAATGTTGAAATCGCTGTTGAAATTATATGCATTTGCATGGCATCCGCCGCTGCAGTAATATTTTGCCCAGCAATCCTTGCACACCGGTTTTTCGTTAACAGATACATTTCTGAACTTGTTTACCACGTCGTCATTTGTTATTCCGTCATCCACATTGCCGATTATGAATTCTTCCTGCCCTACAAACTGATGGCATGGATAGAAATCTCCTGTGGGTGTAACCGCAATATATTCAGTTCCCGCACCGCAGCCTATTGATCTTTTGTATATGCAGGGTCCTCCGTCCAATTCAATATTGAAATGGAAAAAGTTGAACCTTTTATTCAAATCGCCGTATGAATCTATATATAGTTCCGCCAGCTTTTCATATTCTTCCTTGAGTATCTCCAGATGCTCTTCCTTGAGTGCATAAGCTTCCTCAGGCTTTGCAACAACCGGTTCCACAGAAATTTTATCAAATCCAAGGTNNTCCAAAAGCACTCCGTTTGTGGTTATGGTAAATCTGAAGTGCTTGTTGTATTCACCCTCCAGAGACCTTCCGTAATCCACTAACTTTTTGATTGTTTCAAAATTCATCAGAGGCTCTCCTCCGAAAAAGTCAACTTCGAGATTTCTTCTTGCACCGGAATTCTTAACAAGGAAATCAAATGCCTTTTTCCCTGTTTCAAAGCTTAAAAAGTCTCTTTCCCCGTTGTATCTTCCCTGTGATGCAAAGCAATATTCGCACTTCAGATTGCAATCATGGGTCATATTGAGACACATTGCCTTAATTGCCGGTTTTATTTTATTAACGGCATTTACATCCTCGGTATAAAGCATATTGTTAACTATCAAGTAATTGATTTCGGAAAGCGCTTCATCCGTTATATCCTTGCCGTGCTTCTTTTCTATTTCTTCAACTTTATGTCTGCATTTAAAGCTTTCATCTGTCAATAAATCGTATATTACTTCATCTACGGCATGTATGAGACCGCTGCTTGTATCAACAGCAAAATACATTCCGCCCAAATTGAATAGGTGTATCATTTTTTCCTCCAAATTTTACGTAACACTCCATATTGCATACAAAGAAAAGTAGTGGCTCATAGCCACTACAGATTTATTTATTCTCGCACTTTTGATTTCCTACTGTACAAGAAGTCTTGCATGCAGACTGACATGAAGTTTGGCATTCGCCGCATCCTTTAACGTTCATATTATCTGTAAGTTTTGTTTTGTTCAATGTTTTAATATGTACCATAATGAACCTCCTTATAAACTTTATAGATTATAGCATTTTTGGAGATTTTTTAAAAGCATTTTTTTATTATTTTAAAAATATACTACCTTTGGGCCATGCGCTGTTTCATATTTACACCCATGATGCCTCCCAGAACAGAAATCGGAAGATACAGAAGATTTCGCAGAATATTGATTTCAGTCGGATTTTTCAACAAAACCTTAAGCAGAAGAACAACGGCAAAATACACAGCCCATATTTCTATCCCTCTCAAAAGACCTCTTTCGTGGGCGCTCCTTGAATACATCATGGCACATATGAACATACATACCGGAACTACAAATTTGAATGCCGTTTCTAAGAGCGGCTGCTTTGAAAAATAGTACATATATAAGCTAATAATAAAAAATACAGCAAGTATCATCATGAGAAAACACAGAGAATACCTGAGCAGCTTGGCTATTTTCATAATTTTCCTCCCTATTTATGATATTAAATTTTATTCATTTTCGCATAAAAAAAGACCATTTAAATTCATCATTCGCATTGTTGTGTACAAATATTGCTTGACAACAAATAATACTTTTGATAAAGTTAAATTACTAAGAGGGAGTAGTTTTAAATTTTCAGTCAACACACGGATCCTTGGATTCTGGCTGAAGATCNNTCAAAGCAACGGTCTCAGTCAAGAGGAAGCAAAAAAACGATTAGAGCAGTACGGCCCAAATGCTCTCATTGAAAAGAAGCGAAAGACCATAACTCAAATGCTACTTGCGCAGCTTAAAGATATCATGATTTACATATTGTTTGCGGCAGCGGCAATATCCATAATCTTAAACGAGGTAACCGATGCAATAATAATTCTTCTTGTAGTATTGGTTAACGCCATAATAGGTGTTATACAGGAATCAAAAGCGGAGGCAGCTCTTGAGGCACTTAAGAATATGTCAAGCCCTACTGCCATGGTAAAGCGCGGTGGTAAAATAATCGAAATACCGGCTGCAGAATTGGTTGTGGGAGACATGGTTGTGCTTGAAGCAGGCAGAATAATTCCTGCAGACCTGAGGCTCATACAGTCTATTAACTTAAAAATAGAAGAATCCGCACTTACAGGAGAGTCTGTGCCTGTGGATAAGGATGCTGATTTCATCGCTAGCGAAGAATTAGGCATAGGTGATCGTATAAACATGGCATATTCGTCTACAAGCGTTGCGTACGGAAGAGGTGAAGGTGTGGTTGTATATACGGGTATGGACACCGAAATAGGTAAAATAGCGTCTATGCTCAGTGAAAGCGAAGAGGAGCTCACTCCCCTTCAAAAAAGGCTCTATGACCTGGGCAAGGTTCTCGGAATTGTTGCAGTCGTAATAATTGTGGCAATGTTTGGAATTGCTCTGCTGCAGAAAAGAGATATCGTTGAAATGCTCATAACAGCTATTTCACTGGCTGTTGCGGCTATACCTGAAGGCCTTACGGCAGTTGTAACCATAGTTCTTGCAATGGGTGTTCAAAGAATGGTAAAGGTAAACACCATCGTGAGAAAGCTGCCTGCAGTTGAAACACTGGGAGCAGTAAGCACAGTATGTTCAGATAAAACAGGTACACTGACACAGAATAAAATGACGGTTACAAGGGTGTTTGTTGGCAATACCCTCAAAAATGTTGACCAATTAAATTACAATGAGAATACAGTGTTTGTCAAAGGCTTTGTTCTCTGCAATGATGCATCCACCGCTAACGGCGAGAGAATAGGAGACCCTACAGAGCTTGCGCTCTTAGATATGGGTACGCGCATCAGCGTTACCAGAGAAGGTCTGGAAAAAGAAAATCCGAGAATAAACGAGCAGTCCTTTGACTCTGCCCGCAAGCTTATGACAACTGTCCACAAAAAAAAAAAAAAAAANNTACAGCGCTGCACGAAAATATATCTGAATGATCAGGTGTCAGACATAACAGATAAGCACATTTCAGACATCAATGATGCCGCACATGAGATGGCGCAAGGGGCTCTGAGAGTTCTGGCCCTTGCAATAAAGGAAGATGACGATTCCGCAAGCGAAGAAAATCTTACATTTGTTGGATTGGTAGGTATGATTGACCCGCCTCGTCCGGAAGCGAAGGATTCTGTGCAGGTACTGAAAAATGCCGGCATAACCACCATCATGATTACCGGCGACCATAGGGATACAGCCCTGGCAATAGCAAAGGATTTAGGAATTGCAGAAAATGAAAGCCAATGCATAACAGGCAGCGAGCTGAACGAAATGACTCAGGAGCAATTAAACACAAGGGTAAGAGAGCTGAGGGTTTTCGCGCGTGTATCTCCCGAGCACAAGGTAATGATAGTTAAAGCCTTTAAGTCAAACGGAAGTATCGTATCCATGACCGGTGACGGCGTAAACGACGCTCCTTCACTGAAGGCAGCAGATATAGGAGTTGCAATGGGTATTACAGGTACCGACGTTGCAAAAGGCGCCGCTGATATGGTTCTTACTGATGATAACTTCGCAACAATTGAAAAAGCTGTTGCTGAAGGCCGCGGAATATACCAGAATATTAAGAAGACTGTTTTGTTCCTCCTTTCATCAAACTTCGGAGAAGTTATATCAATGTTCTCAGCAATTGTCGCAGGACTTGCAATGCCTCTTCAATCAATCCACATACTCTGGATTAACCTGATTACAGACTCGCTTCCTGCACTGGCATTGGGCGTTGATACAAAGGATCCTGACATAATGAAACTTAAGCCGAGAGACCCCAACGAAAGTATGTTTGCTCACGGAGGCCTGGCTTTTACAGTATATAACGGTATCATGATTGCGGGATTGACATTAGCTGCATTCCTCTGGTCTCCAATCATACACCTCCGTGCTGACGGCATGGTGATAAACCTAGCCAACATTAAGGCGGCTCTTGAACAGACGGACATAATAATGCATGCACAGACATATGCATTCACCACATTAGGTGTTTCACAGCTTTTCCACGCTATAGGAATGCGCAATTACGATAAGTCACTGTTCAGAATTAATCTCTTTGACAACAAGGCAATGATAGGCGCTTTCGTAATCGGTCTGCTGCTTCAGCTTGCAGTTACTGAAATTCCGATACTTGTGGAAGTTTTCGAAACAAGTCAGCTGTCAATGAAAGAATGGTTCAACCTCATACTTCTTTCAATGGTTCCGCTTCTCTCACACGAGATTATTGTGGCAGGAAAACACATATTCGGTAAGAGCGCTTAAATTGTAATAAGTACAAATATCATAAACGGCATATGATTCCTTTGACGGAAATTCATATGCCGTTTATTTNNCATTAAATAGGTCTCTATTCCTCATGCAAATGTTTTCTTTTTTAATTGACTTTTTTGCATTTTAGTACTATAATTTAGTTAAACGTTTAAGTAAAATAAAGGCAAAATTATGAAAATAACTATTAAAGAAATTGCAAAGGAAGCAGGCGTTTCCATCGCCACGGTTTCAATGATTTTAAATAACAAGGACAAGAGCATTACCGATGCCACCCGCATGAAGGTTATGAGCGTCGTAAAAAAATATAATTATGTGCCCAACGCAATGGCAGGAAGTCTCGTAACACAAAGAACACGCATTGTGGGTCTCATACTTCCAGATATTACAAACCCCTTCTTCCCCGGAATTGCAAGAGGCGCGGAAGACAAGGCAAATGAATCGGACTACAGCCTGATTTTCTGCAATACGGATGACAGGCTTGAGGTTGAGGAAAAATACATAGAATCACTTACTAAGAAAATGGCAGACGGCATAATAATCGCCCACTCCTCCAACAGCATAAAAATGTCTGAAATCCTGGAAAGATTCAAAGTTCCTGTAATTTTAATAGACTGTGCTTTCAAATCCGACAACACTTTAGGCAAAGTTCTTGTAAATAATCTTGAGGGAGCTTACAAGGCAGTTGAATATATCTTGAGCAAGGGATACAAAAAAATAGCCTACCTTTCAGGTTCATTAAAAACACAGACAGCGTTGGACAGATTTTCCGGCTATAAAAATGCTTTATCCGACAACGGAATTGTGTACAATGAACGCATAGTAAAATTCGGTGAATATAAAACCGATTGGGGTAAGGATGGGGTAAACGAGCTTTTATCAGAAAAGGAAGATTTTGATGCCATTTTCTGCGGCAATGACCTCATCGCTATAGGAGCAATCAAGGAATTGAAGGAAAAAGGGTTAAATATTCCCCATGACGTGGGTGTTATGGGATTTGACGATATTTATATGGCGGGACTTATTGAGCCCTCCCTTACAACTGTAAGGCAGCCAAACTACAATATGGGCTACAAGGCCATGGAGTTATTGCTGGAAATCCTTGATAAGAACGGAAAAGCTCCCCGCAGCGACGTTATAAAATCTATTACATTAGAAACGAAAATAATCGAAAGGCATTCCATATAACTTAAAGGAGGGTGGTAAAATGAAAAAAGGTACTTTGCTGAATTCAGAAATTTCTTATGTTATAAGCAAAATGGGACATACAGACTCACTGACAATAGGTGATTGCGGCCTACCCATACCTGACGAGGTTCAAAGGATTGATCTTGCAGTGGTAAAGGGGCTTCCTGAATTTATCCCTGTATTGTCGGCAGTACTGAATGAACTGTGCGTTGAAAGAGTTGTTATGGCAAGTGAAATAATGACAGAAAGCCAGGAGCTGCATCATAGAATAAAGGAGATTATCACTGCTGCGGAATATGATGAAAAAAGAACTATCACCATTGAATATGTTCCACACGAGGAATTCAAAAAAATTACGTCATCCTCTAAGGCAGTTATAAGAACCGGAGAATTTAAGCCCTTTGCCAATATAATCCTGGTTTCCGGCGTAACATTTTAAAATATAAACACCCGGAGGTGATTACTTGAAAGATGCGGTAATATCCATGAAACATATTACAAAAGAATTTTCCGGCATCGCAGTGTTGAAAAATGTTGATTTTAATATTTACAAGGGGCAAGTAATGGCTCTTATGGGGGAAAACGGAGCCGGAAAATCCACATTGATGAAAATACTTACAGGAGTGTATTTAAAAACAGAGGGCGAAATTCATCTGAATAATGAGCCTGTAAGCTTTGTTGATGTCCGCTCTTCTCAACAGGCAGGAATTGCATTCATCCACCAGGAATTGAATCTTGTGAAGGATCTTTCCATAGGTGAAAATATATTTTTAGGCAGAGAGCCTGTATCAGGCAAGGGCCGAATTCTTTGGAGCAAGCTCTTCAACGACTCAGAATACTGGCTTGAAAAGTTAGGTCTGAATGAAAATTCAAGAGAGCTTGTAAAAAATATAAGTGTGGGCAAGCAGCAGCTTGTAGAAATAGCGAAGGCACTTTCAATGGATGCAAAGGTTATCATAATGGATGAACCTACAGGTGCATTGACTCCTGCCGAAACAGAAAAATTGTTTCAAGTTGTAAATGATTTAAAAGCAGAAGGCAAAAGCATTGTATACATATCTCATAGGCTCCATGAAATATTTGAGATATGCGATGATGTCACTGTGCTGAGGGACGGCGAGCTGGTGCGAGAAAAAACCATTGAAGAGCTCAAAGAAGATATGATTATCGAGATGATGGTCGGGAGAAAATTAAGCGAGCAATACCCCCGGGTTGAAACAGAAATCGGTGATGACATACTCAAGGTGGAAAACCTTTCAAACCAATTTGTAAAAAATGCATCCTTCACGCTTAAAAAGGGAGAAACCTTAGGAGTTACGGGACTGATGGGTTCCTCAAGGACAGAGCTCATGAGGTCTATATACGGCATTTATCCTCACCATGGAGAAATATATCTCAAAGGTGAAAAGTTAAGAATTAAATCACCCAAGGATGCGCTGAATCTTGGAATAGCATATGTAACTGAAGACAGAAAGGCCAACGGAATTATAGGAGAAATGAATGTCCGTGAAAATATAACTCTATCTTCCCTTAAAAAATTCACGGGACTCATGGGTGTTGTATATAAAGGCAGAGAGGAAAAAACAGCCAATAAATATATACAAAAAATGTCCGTAAAAGCTTCCGGAACAAAGCAGTTGGTCAGATACCTGAGCGGAGGCAATCAGCAGAAGGTATCTATTGCAAAGAACCTTATTTCTGAACCCGAAATACTGATTTTGGATGAGCCAACAAGAGGCGTGGATGTAGGTGCAAGGAAAGAAATCTACGACTTAATCAATACATTTAAAGCTGAAGGAATGAGCATAATCGTAATATCTTCCGACATTCCCGAAATACTTGGAATCTGCGACAGAATCATGGTAATGCACGAGGGCGGGATCTCAGGATTTCTAGAGCAGAAAGATGCCTCACAGGAAGTTATTATGACTCTTGCCGTAGGAAAGGGTGTATGACAATGAATAAATTTATTAATAAGCTTCTTAAAAATAAACCATTAATCGTATTGATTATCACTTCCGTGGTTGTGGCTGTTCTCAATCCGAGATTTTCCACATGGGGAAACATATTGACAATTCTGCGGCAGACATCTATTAATGCCGTGATTGCCACAGGAATGACCTTCGCCATACTCATAGGAGGCATAGACCTTTCCGTAGGCTCAGTGCTTGGATTTTGCGGAGCAATAGCCGCTACAATGATAGCATCAGGAACAAATGCATTTATCGTTGTTATTACTGCTCTTCTGCTGGGAACTGCAATAGGATTTCTTAACGGAACACTTGTTACAGCAGGACGCCTGCAGCCTTTCATTGCAACATTGGGAACAGTTACCTTGCTCAGAGGAATTATTATGGTTTTTACCCAGGGCAGACCGGTCAGCACAGGAAGCACAGAAGCATCAGCGTTTTTCGGAAAAATAGGAGGAGGTTTCATAGGACCCATACCTGTACCCGTCTACATAATGCTTCTTGTATTTATAGCTGCCTACTATATACTCAATCATACGCGCATAGGCAGATACATATACGCTTCTGGTTCAAATGAGGAGGCTACCATATACTCAGGCATAAATACAAACAAAGTTAAGCTGTTTGTATACTCCGTCTCTGGCATGATGGCAGCATTGGCGGGGATATTGGTTACCGCAAGGCTCGGCTCCGCGCAGCCTAACGCCGGAGTAGGAT
>DOON01000007.1 GCA_003514865.1 Clostridiales bacterium | reverse complement strand
GGTCAATAGTAAAGTCTCTCTGAATGCTGTTTGTAGCAAGTCTTATTACGCAGTCAAGGTTACAGAATTCAGTAAATCTTGGCAGGAATGCCGTGTCAAATACTGAAGGTACGCATATTTCAAAGAAGTTGGTCAATATTAACGGATTGTGCTCCGGAGCAATTTCAATAACTGCGGATAATGTGATTATGCTTTCAGTATTTGAGTCACATGGTGTTGTAACCAAGTCCATTTCAATTTCTACGCAGCCTGATACCTCTATATTTTGCGTTCCGAATACAGGAGTGCCTTGCTCCTCGTTGTCGCAGAACGTTGTGTCAGCCCAAATCAATCTTTGGCTCAATGTGCCGTCGGGGCCGATTACTTTTACATCGCATCCGTCTTCTCTCTTAACAAACTGTCCACCGGACAATGTTGTCATAGGNNTTATTAGGGTTGAAAAATTTTCTGCATCGGATATCAGCTATTCTTATAATATTTGTTCCGCAGCCTATTCTTGGTTCAAATATTGTGTCGGGAGCTGATTTTAATCCCTGCAAATTAAAAAGTACAGCGTCATAGACTTTTTGTACATATATCGGTTCGGTTACTACATTGCGCAGTGTGCCGTCCCAATCACATCCTGTTTGAGCGGTGCAGCATCTTTCAGCTATCCCGCCATTGCCTAAAACTTCATTTCTATCTGAGCATTTCATGCTTATAAAACCCTCCTCATAATTACTTAGAACTTACTTTAATATATTCCCTTAAGTAATAGTTGTTACATCAATAAAAATTTTACATTCAAATATTTTATGCTGGTTCGAACGCAGAAGAGCCTTGAATTATATTCGGTGATAGTGTAAAGTATAAATACACAACAATTATTATTTTGGAGGGAATATGAAATTACCGATAGTTACATTTGAATTTGAGAACGGCGATATAGTAAAGGCTGAGCTTTATCCTGAAATAGCACCGAATACCGTAAAAAACTTCATATCTTTGATTAACAGCAATTTTTACGATGGTCTGATATTCCACAGAGTTATAAAGGGCTTCATGATTCAGGGCGGATGCCCTCAGGGAACCGGTACCGGAGGACCGGGCTACGGAATAAAGGGGGAGTTCTCAGGAAACGGAGTTAAAAATGATTTGAAGCACGATGAAGGAGTATTGTCAATGGCAAGAGCCATGTCACCAAACTCTGCCGGCTCTCAATTTTTTATAATGCACAAGAAATCACCTCATCTTGACGGACAGTATGCTGCCTTTGGCAAGGTAACTGAGGGACTAAGCGTAATAGATAAAATTGCTAACATGAGGACAGACCACAGAGATAAACCCGCAGAAGCAGTAAGATTGAGAAAGGTCACAGTTGACACTTTCGGAGAAACATACGAAGAACCGGAGAAAATGTAAACAAATATAAACAAAGCAGAGACGTTGTCCCGCAAGGGCAGCGTCTTTGTCATATGATCAGTATAAGAAGCTTCTTATAGCTATAAGCACCAGAAGTATGCCGCTGATTAAAGCTCCGAATTGCCCTAACTGAAACGGTCCTATCTGTATGTCGGCAACTTTTTGACCTATTTTAACTCCGAGCCACACTGTTATAAAGCTGCCGACGGCAGCTGCAAGAGATATGGCTAACGGTGTGTAGCCAAGCAGTCCGGCACTTAAGCCATTTGTCAGTGCATTGGCCGAAAGTGCAGCACCTAATACAAATGCTTCTACTGCTCCGATATGCTGTGATTTATCGAAATCAGCGCATTCCGGATTTTTTAAAATTGATGATAGCCCTTTTATTTCCTGAAGATTCTTTTCCTCCTCCTGTTGCTTGCGAGGCAATGACAGCCAGATAATTCGAAGACCGATAGCCAGCAGCATAACTACGCTTAAAAATGCGGGAAGAATGCCTGGGATTACAGAAGAAATCCACTTTCCGAACAGTATCCCCGAATAACTAAACAAGAAGCATACTGCGGCAATTAATGAGTTTGAAAATACGTTAATCTGTATTCTTCTTATGCCGTAAGTAATACCTACTCCTAAATTATCAAGGCTCGATGATAATGCGAAACCAAGAATGAACAGCCAAGTCATAACATCACACTCCGTCATAATAGTCTGAAGTTATTCTATGCATTGATAATGTAAGGTGTTACAATTGCAGCACACACACTTATGGCTGTTTTTCTTCAGAGCGGAGTATCTCTTTATATTCAGCAGAAAGAAATACCTTATGTGTAATACATAGGAAACAGACGGTTGCTATTGCGTTTCAAGTTTGTTGACATATGCTTATAGCTGTAATATAGTTATCTAAATAATAAATTTCGGCTGGGTAAAATATAATCGTAAAGATGCTAGGACACAAGGGAGGATAATATGTTTAACAATACAGCTATACAGGGAAATGCTTTTTTTAGTATGGATTTTAACACAATAAAATATATAAGCAACGGTATATTTTGTGTAAACAATGAAGGTTATATAGAGGAAGTTTATGAGGAAGGGCATAAGGATTATGACTCAGTCAGACTTATGTATTTGAAGAGTGGGAAATTAAGAATACTTTCTGGCTCAGAGGTTATGCTTCCGGGCTTTGTGGATTTACATATTCATGCTTCTCAATGGCCGCAAGCAGGTACCGCTTTAGACAGGCCCCTTGAAACATGGCTTGGTGAATATACTTTCCCATTGGAATCAAGGTTTAAAGATTTAGAATTTGCTAATGAAATATATCGAGATGTGGTTAGCACTACACTAACACATGGCACAACTACAGCAATGTATTTTGCCACTGTAGACAGAGAATCGTCCATATTGTTGGCAAGCTTATGCGGAGAGTTAGGACAACGCGGTTTAGTTGGAAAAGTTGTAATGGATGATCCAAATAGTAATTCAGAGTTCTATAGAGATACTTCTCCGGAGGATGCTGTTTACGAAACAGAAAAATTTATTAACAATGTATTAGAAATACAAAATCTATATAAACAGAATGTTTATCCTGTTGTAACGCCAAGATTTATTCCAAGCTGTACTTCCGAAGCTTTAGCGGGTCTAGGGATGTTAGCAAAAAAGTATGATGTTCACATACAAACCCACTGCAGCGAAAGTGACTGGGCGCACCAATTTGTTAAAGAGAAATATGGCGTAAATGATGCACAGGCATTAGATAATTTTGGCTTAATAACTAATAAGACGATTATTGCCCATGCTCCATTTTTAGAACCTGATGACTTAAAGATTATAGCTGATAAAAAAACGACTATAGCACATAGTCCATTGTCGAATGCTTACTTTGCTAATTCTGTATTACCCTTTAGAGACTTTAGCAGTAAGGGTGTTAATATAGGAATGGCAACAGATATATCAGGGGGCTATAGCCCAAGCATGTATCAATCCATAAGACAGGCTGTAATATCTTCAAGAATGTTGCAAGAAGGTGTCAATCCTTCGCTGCAGCGTGATGAAAGAGGAAGGGCAGGTTCTTCCATAACCATTAATAATGCTTTTTACTCTGCTACCGTAGCTGGTGGCATAGCACTAAATTTACCAATAGGAAAGCTTGAAAAAGGCTACTCATTTGATGTGCAAATAATAAATATAGAAAACAATATACCAAGATTTTATAAAGAAAAAAACCCTGAGGATTTGCTTCACAAGATACTGCTGTTATCGGAATCGTCTAATATAAAAGAAGTGTGGGTTCAGGGACGTAGAGTAAAATAATAAAGACGCAGGACTACCTTGTAAAGAGGAAACGTCTATGCGTCTTTCAATTTTATCGTATTTTATTGTTTAGAAGTTAACCGTAAGAGAGCTCCCGTTTCGGTCCTTTTCAACGGATATGGAGGACTCTATTGTTTCCTTGAGCATCTGCACATGGGAGATTATTCCCACCAATCTCTTGGAGCCTTTGACCGAGCCCAATATGCCCAATGCATCCTTGATGGAGGAACTGTCCAGACTTCCAAAGCCTTCATCGATAAACATGGTATCGATTCTTATGCCACCGGATTGTGCCTGTACCACCGCGGAAAGACCAAGTGAGAGTGCCAGGGATACAAGGAATTTCTCGCCGCCCGATAATCCGGCTACGCTTCGTTTTTCTCCTGAATAAGCATCGAGTACTTCAAGCTCCAATCCTACCTTTCTTGTTCTGCCGCTTCCCTCAAGAGTTCTGCAGAGCCTGTATCGACCGTCGTGAACATTTTTCAAAAGCCTGTTAGCTTCGGCGGTTACAGATGTGAGCATTACACCAAGCACATATCGCCTTAGGCTTATGCCGCGGTCTCCGCGCAGCGTTGTACCGAAGCTGAAGTACATATCATATTTTCTGACCATCTCCTGAATCAATTCCTGCTCTTTTTCAGCTTTGCTTATAATTTTTTCTAACCGCTGTTTTCGGTCGATGTCTAGAGCAGCTTGTTTTTCAAGATCCGTAATAGTTTTTTCCAATTTATCTATGGAGTCTTCAGTTGCTTTAATGTCCGGCCTTTCCTTGTTTTCTGTCAATACAGTTAGCCTCTCCAGATTTCTTGTTATGGAGCCTTTTTCGATTATATAATTTTGAATTTGTTTATCCCACTCATCCAACTGCCGCTGTTCAAACAAGAATGGCTTAAATTCGGCAGTATTGGCAAAGCCGTTTTCTTTCAACAATTCGTAATATTCGTATTTTCCGCCTTCATATTCAGTATTTTTAGCTTCTGAATCTTCCTTTAGAAGCTTAAGGGTTGCAGCCGATGAGCTGAGCATCTTTTCTGCATTTCCTTTTTTATCGGTCAGGCTGTTTAATTCATTTGTGTACTTATCTATTTCGCTTTTAAATATAGTTATTCTGCTTATTAAATCAGCTTCAGAGTTTATTCCTTTAATTTTACGCGCACTGAGGGAATTGGATACCGCTGCCTTTCCTTCTTTTAATTTGCTTTGTTCTGTTATTTTTATGTTTAATTCGGAAAGCTCACTGTCCAACCTGTTGATTTCTGATGAGAGCTTTGCTTCGGCATTTAAAATGCCATTTAGTCTTGCTGCTTCGGTTTCAGCCTTTTTGAGCTCTGCTAAAATATTTTCCTTAGTGCTACCGACCAGAACTCCCTTCAATTCTTTGATTTCTTCCTTAAGGATTTGCAGTCTTTCCTCTTTTGACAATTTTGCGGCGTCCTGACGTGCAATTAATGCCATGAGTTCTCCTGCGTCCTCATTGAGCTTGTCTAACTCAGAGCCTAAGCTTTTAACAGCGGAAGCTGACCACATGCCGTCTTTCTTAGATGCTTTTTTGGGATGGTGCGTACTTCCGCATACAGGGCATTCCTGCCCGTCGGTTAAGTTATCGCTTATTAAGTATGCAGTCTCCACAAGGTAACTGTTATACGCTTTTTCATATTCACCTCTCTTAGCATCCGCAGCTTTTTTGTTTTTTTCAAGCTGCTTGCTCAGGGAGTCAAGGTTTTCCCTTGTCTCATAAAGTTCCATGCTGGTTTTCTGAAGTTCAGCGTCTTTTTTTTCGAGCACCGTGAGTCTCTCGGCTTTTTCCCTCAGCTCCGGAAGCTTCATGCTGTAGGTGTTGAAAATGTAATCTTTCTGCTGAGTATATTCTTGAAACTTTTCTTTGGACATTTTATAAAGCTCCTGAGCTTTCTTATTTTCTGCAATGAGTTTCTCGAGAATAAGGTCTTCTTTTTCGGCATTCTTTAGCGCTTCTTCAATTTCTCTGTAAACCTTAATCAAATCTTCGGATTTTACCTNNAGTTCCTCATTTTTTTTCAAAATTTCCAAAGAGCGTTCAAGCTCATCCTTGATGACTAAACAGCCTGAATAGTTTTTTTCTTCCCTTTCCAGACGTTGGTTCAGCTCCTGAAGCTGCTTGTGCAGATTCATAAGGCCCGAATATTTTTGTGATACATTCAGAGCTTTTTTTCCTTTTTCCAACTTTGTTGAAACAGAGTTTATATAATCTTCATTTTCCTTTATTTTTGCAAGTTCTTTTTCTGTTCTGTATTTTTCTTCAAATAAATTATATATATCTTTTTGCAGTTGATACTTATTTTTTTCAGCTGCCAGGAGCCCGGCCTGCTCTTCTTTGTCCTTAAGAGTATTTTCAATGGTCAATTTTAATTCTTCTGACTGATTGCGCAAATCCTTTGTATTTTCCGCGTGCTCGGATTTAAGCAGGACATTGATGTTTTCTCTTTTCAATGTGATATCTCTTGAGATATTTTTAGCCTGTTCGCATATCCATTCAGCGGCTTCCTGCCACTTTTCAGCATTAAACAATGTAACCAGGATTTCTTCCTTTTCATCAGATTTTGACATAAGAAGCTTTTCAAATTTTCCCTGTGGCAGCATGATGACCTGTATAAACTGCTCATGATTAAGGCCTATTAACTCACATGCTTTTTGTTCAACGTCCTTTATTTTCGGATTTTCAAAAAATGGCACAAATATGTTTTCTTTATTTAAAAACATTGCATTTTGAGTAACGTTATAATCCTTGCTGCCGTTTCTTTTTGTTCTGATAACGATGGTTCTTGTAAACCTATATGTTTTTTCTGAGATTCTGAATGTAAATTCAACTTCTGTGGGTATGTCTTCATTTGCAATCTGGCATCTCATGGCAGTGATATCACCGCGCTGACCGCCGCTGGATTTTCCGTAAAGAGCATATGAAACGGCATCAAGTATGGTGGTTTTTCCTGAGCCGGTAATTCCGTGAATCAAAAACACACCTGAATTGGAAAACTTATTGAAATCAACCTCCTGCTTTTTTACATAGGGGCCGAATGCCTGAAATGTTAATTTAATAGGTATCATTGTGCACACTCCTCGTTTTCAACTGCTTCCATGGCTTCCCTGAACAACTGCAGCTGCTCTTCAACCAGGTCACTGCCCGTAACTTCATTGTAGAATCTCTTAAGAATATCGTCGGGAGAAAGGCTATACAGTTCTTCAACAGTGAGGCTGGTTTCTTCCGTCTCGCTTATTTTGCCTGAAATATTCAGCAGGTTACCGTAGTATGTTCTAAAAAGCTCAACCAATTCCATACCAGCATATCTGTCTGAAATTTCAATTTTTATATAATCATCACGCTTCTGGTCGATTTCCACTAATTCAATAATTTCATCATATGTACCCCTGATAACTCTCACATCCCTTGAAGGCACAACCTCCAGCTCCTCAAAGGTAATTTCTTCTCCAATATTAAGTATTGTAACAGATTTCTTATGCTCTGCTTCACTGAAGGAATACTTGAGAGGGGAGCCGCTGTACCTTATGTTATATCCTCTGTACTGGGGCTTGTGCAAATGTCCCAGAGCCACATAATCAAAGCCGTCAAATATTTCGGAAGGAACAACAGATGTTCCGCCCACCATGGCAGCTCTGTCGCTTTCAGAAAGAACTGAGCCGCTGACAAAGCAGTGGCACATAAGTATATTTCTTTTGCCGGGATTAAAATTGCTTTTTATAGCATTTAAGACACAGCTCATTGCATCTGCGTAGCTGCCTATTTTATGCTCCGGAAACAGCGCTTTAACCTCGTCAGTATTGAAATATGGCAGCACATATATGTCTACATCGCTTATTTCAACCATGCTTATTTCTCTTGACAGCTTTCCGAAAATGTAAAGTCCCGCTTTCTTCAAAAGCTCGCTGCATGATGCCAGTCGTGCTGCTCCGTCATGATTTCCTGCTGAGATAATTACAGGAATTCCTATTTCATTGCACAATTTCGTTACAGTTTCATT